>CAMJYF010000106.1 GCA_946409885.1 uncultured Clostridia bacterium
AGCTGTTGTATACGCTGACCTTTTTGCGGTCCTTGCCCAGACGCTCAAATTTCACTTTGCCGTCGATCAGGGCAAACAGCGTATCGTCGGAACCCTTGCCCACGTTGTTGCCGGGATGGATGCGGGTGCCGCGCTGGCGCACGATGATGGTGCCGGCGTTGACAGTCTGTCCGTCGCTTCTCTTGACGCCGAGCCGCTTGGATTCGGAGTCACGGCCGTTACGGGTGGAACCCATACCTTTTTTATGAGCGAAAAGCTGAATGTTTACCTGAAGCATTACTTACACCTCCGTCTTGATTGTGACATAATCGGGATACTGCGCGGCCAGCTGCTCCATGTGCAGCCGAAAGCCCCTTACAATATCCGCCGCGGCGCTGCTGCCGCGTGAGCTGAAATGCATATATCCGTCGCTGTCTTCGGCGTCGGCGTCGACGCCCAGAATCTCCGTGACCGTGTTGACGGTCAGGTAGGCCGCCGAGGAAACCGCGGCGCAGATCACGTCTTCGCCCTGTTCCCCCGCGCCGGAATGTCCCTTTACGGTAAATTCCGCCTCGTCGCCACGGATGGAAAATGCCGCCCGGATCATTACGCGTTGATCGCCGCGATCTCCACTTTCGTGTAGGGCTGTCTGTGGCCGAGCTTTCTCTTCTCGTTCTTCTTGGGCTTGTAGGTCATCACGTAGATCTTTTTGCCCTTGCCGTTTTTAAGGACCTTCGCCTTTACGGCCGCGCCCTTTACGTAAGGCTTGCCTACCTTGATGCCGTCGTCGCCGCCGACCGCGATCACTTTGTCAAAAACATACTCGGTCTCGGCTTCCGCGTCAAGCTTTTCGATGAAGACGACGTCGCCCTCAGCTACCTTGTACTGCTTTCCGCCTGTTTCGATAATTGCGTACATGAGAGTTCTCCTTTGTCAGTCTCGCTACGCAGGGCAGGCCAACGCCTTTACGCACAATGCGCCCTGAATATGCGGCAACCGCAAGTATAACACAAAAGGGGCGGCCTGTCAATCCTTTTCTTTCAGAAAAAAGAAATTATTTGTACCGGGCGGGGGTTGTTTTTTTAATGTTTGATTAATATAATATTGTTATACTGTCCGTACGAATCACGCAATACCGGCAAGTGGAAGTTATGGACAGAAAAAATCATATCAGCTTTGCCCCGCAGGGGGTCAACGGCGGCAAAAACCGGCTGCCGAAACAAATATGGTGGATCGCGGCGGCCGCAGTGGCGTTCGGGCTGCTTTCGTTTTTTGTGATCCTGGCGATGAACGGCTTTGATCTTTCTCAGGCGCTGGGCAAGCGCCAGGCGAACCCGGAAGCGGCGGAGGAGACCTCCGCGGCGGGGGAGGCGGACGCTTCCGCCCTGCAGGACCTGACCGACGCGGTCAATTTCCTGGTCCTCTGCTCGCGGGAAAAGGAGCTTACCTTCTGCACGGTGGTGTCCGTGCTGCCGTCGGAAGCCAGCTTCCGCGTCAAACCGGTCTCGCCGGATTTTGTGCTGGAGACCTCTTTGGGGCGCATGCGGCTTTCCGACGCGTTCAGCCGCGCCTCCGTCAGGGATATCACGGAGGGCTTTGCCGCCAAGGAGATCCCCATCGCGCGGTACGCGCAGATCACGGAGGATAACTTCATCAGCCTGCTGCAAAAGCTGGGCCCGGTGGAAACGGAGCTGGAAAGCGCCTACTCGTTTTCCGACGGCGCCATCCGCTACCAGTACGCGCCGGGGCCGGCCACTCTCAGCGCGGAGGCGGTGCTCAGCTTTATGAAGTACGCCGCCGCCGGGGAAGATGGCCTGCGGCTGCAGGCGCGGCTGGCCGCCTCCATCATCCGGACCCATTTCACCCGCGAGAACGTGGAAAAGGGCGAGGCGTTTTTCTCGGAGCTAATCAATCTGGTGACGACGGACGTCACCGTGTTCGATTACACCCCCGCTTACGGCGTCCTGCAGGCGCTGGCGTCCGGCGGGATCAACATATCGGTCATCAGCTGACGCGGGACCGGAAAAAGAAGGGGAGGCAGCCGTATGAAAAAAGAGATCCGCATCCGCTGCGTTTTTGTCTTCCCCCTTTTACTGCTGCTGGTCTATCTTGGGGCGGCGCTTTCCAACACCCTGCCGGAACGGCTGCCGGAGCTGCGCGCGCCGGAGGAAGCCCCCGCCGCGGCGGTGCAGACGGCGGAACGGGAGCCGGGGTCTTCGCTGGACGGCGTCTTCCGCGAGCCGGACTGGATCGATTTCACCGTATGCCGCATGCTGTACGAGGGGCTCAGCGACGACGGGCGGCAGGCCTACCGGTCGCTGTATGAGGCGGTGCTGACCCACAAAGAGACGGTCTACATTCCCTCGCTGACCTCCCGGGAGCTGAGCGACGTCCACGCGGCGCTGAAATACGACAACCCCCATCTGCCCTGCATTTCGGATGAGTTCTCCTACGGCAGCTTCGGCGGCCTGTTTTACGTCAAAATGCGCTATGACTACACCCGGGCGGAATGCGACGCCCTCAGCGCGGAACTGGTGGCCACCGCCAAACGGATGTGCGCCGACTGCGCCGGGCTGGACGAATACGGACGTGAGCTGCGCCTCCACGACGCGCTGGTGCGCCAGTCCGACTATTCGGACGAGGGCGTCAACTCCAATACCGCCGCCGGGGTGCTGGTGGACAGAAAAGCCGTCTGCGCCGGTTACGCGCTGGGCATGAAGCTGCTGTGCGATATGACGGGCCTGCGCAGCTGCGTGGTGCGGGGCACGGCGGAAAGCGTGCGGGGCACGGAGGCTCACGCCTGGCTGGCGGTGCGGATCGACGGCCGCTGGTACCATCTGGACCCCACCTGGGACGATCCGGTGAACGAAAACGACAACAGCCAGCTGACCCACGCCTATTTCAACCTGTCCACGGAGTGGATCGGCGCGGACCACCGGGATTTCACCCTGCCGGAGGGCGTGACCTGCGACAGCACGGAGGACGCGTATTATATCCGCCAGGGCCTGTTCTGCGGCACGGGCGACTGGCGCGCCGTCATCAAGGAAAATCTTTCCGAACGGCTGGAATCAATGCCCTTTGACGTGGAATTCCGCTTTGAGACGGGCTCCCTCTTCGACCGGGCTTATGAATCCCTGATGGGCGGGGAGATCATCAACGAGCTGGTCCGGGAAGAGGGCTTCCCCATCGAGCGCTGGCGCGTGGCCAGCCAGGCTTTCAACAGTATGAACAGTATCCGGTTGATTGTATCGGACTACGAGGAATGAAAGGAGATATAGCAAATGGCAGTATTGATTACGGGGGGCGCGGGTTACATCGGCTCCCATACCTGTGTGGAGATGCTGAACGCCGGGAAGGAGATCGTCGTCATCGACAACTTCTGCAACTCCTCCCCCCAATCCTGCGACCGCGTGAAGGAGATCACGGGAAAGGATTTTCCGGTGATCGAATGCGATATCCGGGACGCGGATGGGCTGCGGCAGGTGTTCGCGGACCATAAAATCGAGTCCGTCATCCACTTCGCGGGGTTGAAGGCGGTGGGGGAATCCTGCGTCAAGCCGCTGGAATACTACGACAACAACATCGGCGGCACGGTATCGCTGCTGAACGCCATGCGGGCGGCTAATGTAAAGACCATCGTCTTCTCCTCCTCCGCCACGGTCTACGGCGAGCACAATCAGGTGCCCTTCCGCGAGGATATGCCCGCGGGCGGCACCACTAACCCCTACGGCACCACCAAATATTTTATTGAAATCATTTTAAAAGACCTGTGCGCCTCCGACCCGGAGTGGAGCGTCAGCCTGCTGCGGTACTTCAACCCCATCGGCGCCCACGAAAGCGGCCGCATCGGCGAAGCGCCCAACGGCGTCCCCAACAACCTCATGCCCTATATCGCCCAGGTGGCGGTGGGCAAGCGGGAAAAGCTCTCCGTGTTCGGCAACGACTACGACACGCCGGACGGCACCGGCGTGCGGGATTACATCCACGTGGTGGATCTGGCCAAAGGCCACGTGGCCGCCGTCAAGCGCGCGGAAACCGTCAAGGGCTGCGAGATCTATAACCTGGGCACCGGCGTGGGCGTCAGCGTGCTGGAGCTGGTACACGCCTTTGAAAAGGCCACGGGCGTAAAGATCCCCTATGTGATCGCCCCCCGCCGCCCCGGCGATATCGCCTATTCCTACGCGGACGCCTCCAAGGCCTGGCAGGTGCTGGGCTGGAAAACGGAAAAGAACGCCGAAGACGCCTGCCGCGACACCTGGCGCTGGCAGAAGAACAACCCCAACGGGTACGACGGGTGAGCGGCGCTTTGCGCCGAGGCGGAAGTCGGAAGTGGGAAGTCGGAAGTCTCCTGAAGAGGAAACCGATACCATTCATTTGACATGTTCTTATGGAGAAGCCGGTAGAGAAGTTGAGAAAAGCAGGCAATCCTGTTCCTGTGGCGGGACTTCCGACTTCCGACTGATGACTTCCGACTTAAAAAATCAAAAAAACGCTTGACAAACCGGTTTTCCTGTGGTAGAATACCCCTTGCTTGAGAGGTAACACTTTCAACCAGTCGGTGTCTATAGCATTGAGGTTCCACCCGTTCCCATCCCGAACACGGTAGTTAAGCTCAACTGCGCCGAAAATACTTGGCGGGCAGCTGCCCGGGAAGATAGGTCGTCGCCGACACAGAGCGCATTCGTTCGTGAATGCGCTTTTCTTTTTTCTCTGTCATGAAAACAACCGTTACCGCGTTAAAAACCGTCCCGCTGGTCAACTATACCAGGGGGGAAGAGCTGCTGAACACCGCCACCCACGCGGCGGGGCTGATTCTCTGCGCGTTGATCGTGGCCCGCTGCGTGGTCCCGGCCTTTGCCGCCGGGCAGGCCATGCGCATCGTCTGTTCGCTGCTGTACCTGCTGGGTACGGCGGCGACGTTTATTATTTCCACGCTGTATCACGGCGCAAAGCCCGGGGACGCCAAGCGCTTTCTGCGGCTGCTGGACCACTGCGCCATATTTTTCGCGGTGGCCGGTACCGCCACCGGCTGCGTGCCCGCCGTCTATGATACGGTGGGCGTCGTCCCCTCCGTGGTGATGATCGCGGCGGCCTGGGGCGGCGCGGCCCTGGGGCTGGCCCTCACCCTGTGGGATTTTGAGCGCAGCCGCGCGGCCCGTATGGCGGCCTATATCGTCACCGGCTTCGTGTGCGCTGTCAGCGGGGGCGGCGCGTACCAACACCTGCCCAGGGCCGCCTTTCACGCCCTGCTGGGCGGCAGCGCCCTGCTGCTGACCGGCGCGGTCCTCTGCGGCGTGGGTAAAAAGGTAAAGTTCATCCACCCCCTGTTCCACGTCTTCATCGACGCGGGCCTGACGGTCTATTTCCTCGGCATCTCGGCGTTTTGCTATTAAGGGATCGCTTTGTGACAAAAATGTCACCGAAAAAGCGCTGAAAATCACAAAAACCCTATTGACAATCACATGAACCTGTGATATAATCGTGTCAACATGAGACGGCGGGCCCGATCGTTCCCCGCCTCCGTGTCCAAGCGCAGATCCCGTAATCCCTGTAGCACGGAGCCTCAGCTCCGTAAACGCAGCGCGGGGCCTCAACCCCACAAACGTAGCACGGAGCCTCAGCTCCGTAAAAAAGGAGGTGGCGAAAAATGCAGGTCAACACCATGATATTCGTCTGGCTCGGTCTGTTGGTGCTGTTTTTGGCGGTGGAATTCGCTACGGCGCAGCTGACCACGGTATGGTTCGCGGCGGGCGCGCTGGTGTCGCTCCTTTTGGCGTCCTTCGGCGTGGATAATCTGGCGATTCAGATCATCGTCTTCACGCTGGTGTCGCTGGTCTCCCTGATTCTGACGAGGCCGCTGGTCAAAAAATGGACGCGCGCCAAAAAGCAGCCCACCAACGCGGATATGGTCATCGGCGAGGAAGCCGTGGTGACGGAAACCATCAGCAACACCGACGGCAAGGGCCTGGCCAAAGTAAATGGCGCGATCTGGTCCGCCCGTTCCGCGGACGATTCCATTATCCCGGCGGGCAAAACCGTGACGGTAAAGGCCATTGAGGGCGTGAAGCTGATCGTGGAGCCGTAGGGGTTAGTGATTAGTGATTAGTGGTTAGTGGCGGCGCCGTGCGCCGTTACAGTCGGAAGTCATCAGTCGGAAGTCGGAAGTCAGCGCGGCGGTACGATTCCCCGCCAATCTCCGCTCTCCGCACTCCGCTCTTTCCCGAAAGGATGGTCTCTTATGAGCAGCATTTTCCTGCTTCTATTCGGCGCGGTGTTTCTGCTGAGCCTGATCGTGTTTACCGTGATTCTGGTCAAAATGGCGCAGCAGCGGCGCGTGAACAACAATTCCCCCCGGCTGACGGTGGAAGCCCGGGTCGTCTCCCGGCGGCGGGACGTTTCCCATCACGACAGCCCCAACGCCGGCGATATCACCGGGGCCCACGGCTACACCACAACTTCCTCCACCACGTACTACGCCACATTTCAGGTGGAAAGCGGCGACCGGCTGGAGCTGGCGATCCCCGGCAACCAATACGGCTATCTGGCCGAAGGCGATACCGGCAGGCTGACCTTTCAGGGAACCCGGTTCCTGAGCTTCGAGCGGAATTAAACGGAAGTCAGCGTGTAATAAAATCAACGCGCAGCGTTCCGAATTTTAACTCTCAACTCT
>CAMJYF010000107.1 GCA_946409885.1 uncultured Clostridia bacterium
TCCCCGGGCAGATGCCTTAAAATGTCGCAGAAGGTTTTGGCGTTCAGCACCGCGGCGCCGGGACGCTCCACGCTGACTTCTAATTTTGTGGTCACGCCCAGGTCCAGGTCAAAGCCGCTCAGCTCAATGGCGGAATCCTCCGTCGTTTTCATCAGTATGCCTTCAATGTGCGGCAGCACCGCCTTGGTGGGAACGCACCGCTGCACGTTCAGGCAGACTTCCGTCAGGGAATGGGTATCGCATACGATCCTCATAAGCATTTACCTCCCGGCGCGTCACCTTCCGGCGGCCGCGCCAATTATCTGAAAGCTGATTCCCCCCATAAAAGGAGGTATTTTTAAAAGTAGTTGTTATCGTAGTGGTGTTGAAACTGTTGAAAAGTGTACCGGCCCCTTGAAAAACAAGGAAAAACGGGAAAAAGATATGAAAACCGGAAATTTGCAAAACCAGTTTTTTCAACATCCAAAAAACCGGCGTGTTGAAATTGTTGACAGACGGATGTTGAAAAGTGAAAAACTTGTTGAAAAGAAAGAACTCACTTCTCCCGAAAATCCCGTATAATATTCCCCACCGCGCTTTTAAAGCCGGGCTCGTCGTTCATTCTGTCCCGGCACTGGTTGATGGAGTGCAGCACGGTGGCGTGGTTTTTGCCGAAGACCATGCCGATCTCCTTCAGAGTCTGGTCGGTGATCTCTTTGATAATGTACATGGCCGCCTGCCGGGCCTTGGAGATCTCCGCCTGGCGCTTGTCCGAACGGAGGTCGGCGGCGGTGACGCCGAATGCGTTGGAGACGCTGTCGATGATCTTGTCGATGGTGACGGAGACGGGCTGGTTTTCGTTGGTGATATCCTTGATGATATCCTGCACCTGCTCCAGAGTGGGGGTTTTGCCGTAGATTTTCGTCAGGGCCTCTATCTTTTTGACGGTGCCCTCCAGCTGACGGACGTTGCTTTTCAGCTTCTGGGCGATAAAATCGGTGGTGGCCTCGTTAAGGCTGATGCCCAGCTGCTGGCATTTGCGGATGATGATGGCCTTGCGGGTGTCGATATCCGGCGGCTGGATATCCGCCATCACGCCCATCTCAAACCGGGTGCGCAGCCGCTCCTGAATGCCCGGCATCTCCTTGGGCGTCACATCGGAGGTCAGCACAATCTGCTTGCCCGCCTGCTGCAAAATGTTGAAGGTGTGGAAAAACTCCTCCTGCACCGCCTCGCCCCGCTGGATGTACTGGATATCGTCCACCAGCAGCGCGTCCGCGTTGCGGTATTTGTTGTGGAACACGGAGGTGTTTTTTTTGCTGATAAAATCGATCAGCTCGTTAAAAAAGCTTTCGCCGGTGGTATAGATGATGATGGCGTTGGGGTTGTCCCTTTTCATCCGGTTGTAAATGGCGAACATCAGGTGGGTCTTGCCCAGGCCGGAGGGGCCGTAGATCAGCAGCGGGTTATAGGAAACGCCCGGCGCCTCGGCCACCTTTAAGGACATATTGTAGGCAAAGGAATTGGATTTGCCCACTACAAAGCTGTCGAAGGTAAAGGCCGCGAAGGGATTGTTCGCGTCGTCGCCGGGCTCCGCGGTCTCCTCGGCCTCTTCGGTCTTGCCGCCGGTTTTGCCCTCCGCCATCGTTTTATCCACTAAAATATCGATCTCCACCGGAAAACCGAGGATCTGCTCAAAGCCTTCCCTGATCATACCGGCGAACTTATCCATAATGATGGATTTTTTGTATTCCGCCCCGATGATGAAAATAACGGTGTCGTTTTCAAACTTGACGAATTCCAGCGGAGCGAACCACATATTGAACATCACGTCGGAGACCTGCTCTTTGCAAAGCGTCAGCACTTCTCTCCAGATGTCGTTAAAGGTGTCCATACGATCCCTACATTTCAGATATTTATTCAGTTCATTATAACACGGTTCGATGGATTTTTCAATATCTTTCTTATATTTTATAATATAAATAATAATATAAAACATTATAAAAAGTTGAAAAACCGGTGTAGCCGGTGAAAAATAAAAATATATTGATAAAAATCTTTACATTTATCAAAAAAGTATGTAAAATGATAGCAAATACTCGCAGGGAGAAAGAGAAGCAAAATGAAAGTTGCCGTAATGGGCTGCGGAACCGTAGGTTCCGGCGCCGTGGAAATACTGGAAAACAAAAAAGAGCTGCTGGCCGCGAAATGCGGCGAGCCGGTGGAGCTGAAATATATCCTGGATATCCGTGACCTGTCTGACAGGCCCTATGGGAAAAAAGCGGTGAAGGATATCGGCCTGATCCTGAACGACCCGGAGATCGGCGTGGTAGTGGAGACCATGGGCGGCCTGAAGCCCGCCTTTGATTTCTGCCTGCAGTGCCTGAACGCTGGCAAAAGCGTGGTCACCTCCAATAAAGAGATGGTGGCTGTAAAGGGCGACGAGCTGCTGGCGGCGGCCCGGGCCAACAACGTCTGCTTTGCCTTTGAGGCGGCGGTGTGCGGCGGCATCCCGCTGATCCGCACCATGTTCTCCGACCTGGGGGCCAACCGGCTGACGGGCTTTGACGGTATCATGAACGGCACCACCAATTTTATCCTGACCAAGATGATCAAAGAGAAGATGTCCTTTGATACGGCGCTGAAGCTGGCGCAGGAGCTGGGCTTTGCGGAAAAGGACCCCACCGCGGACGTGGAGGGGATAGACGCCTGCCGCAAGACCGCCATTCTGGCTTCCATCGCCTTCGGTACCCACGTGCTGCCGGAGGAGATCCCCACCGAGGGCATCACCAGGATCACGCTGGAGGACGCCGCCTACGCGGCCGACGCAAACGCGGAGATCAAGCTGATCTGCAAGGCGGAGCGCCTGCCGGACGGCAAGGTATACGCCGCCGTCTGCCCGGCCTTTGTCAGCCGCAATACCATGATCGCCAACGTGTCCGGCGTAAACAACGCCGTGGCCGTGCGGGGCGACAGCGTGGGGGAGGTCTTCCTTTACGGACCCGGCGCGGGCAAGGAAGCCACCGCCAGCGCCGTGATCGGCGACGTGCTGGCCTGCGTCCGCCTGAAAAAGAACGAGGACCACTACTATTGGGAGCCCCACCGGGAGGGCGTGCTGTGCGAAAAAGGGGAGAACACCGTTTCCCTCTACGTGCGCGGCTACGCCAAGCACATGGAGACGGCGGCCAGGGAGATCCGCGAGACCTTTGATTCCGTCCGCTTTTTAAGCCGCGATAACGCCCCCGCCAACGAGCTGGCCTTTATCACCGGCAAGGGAAAGGAAAAGGACCTGTTTGAGGCGGTGGGGGAGATCCGGGATTTCGCCTCCGCTTCGGTCATCCGCGTATTATAACAGCAATCAGATTTACAACATACAGATCAACGCCTTAAAGAGGGTTTGCTATGTCCGTTATCGTTATGAAATTCGGCGGCAGCTGCATTGTGGATGCCAACGCGGTGAAAAACGCCGCCCGGATCATCACCGGCGAATATGAAAAAGGGAACAGCGTGGTGGCGGTGGTCTCCGCCCAGGGGGATACCACCGACCGGCTGATCAGGGCCGCCGGTGAAGTCAGCCAGAAGCCGCCCAAGCGGGAGCTGGACGTGCTGATGAGCGCCGGGGAGCAGCTTTCCGTTTCGCTGCTGGCCATGGCGGTCAGCGAGCTGGGCTTTCCCTGCGTCACGCTGCTGGGCTGGCAGGCCGGCATCGTCACCAATTCCGTCTTCGGCCACGCCCGCATCAGGGATATCCACCCGGAGCGGATCAAAAAGGAGCTCTCCAAAAAGAAGATCGTGCTGGTGGCGGGCTTTCAGGGCGTGGACCGGAAAGAGAATATGACCACCCTGGGCCGCGGCGGCTCCGATACCACCGCCGTTGCGCTGGCCGCGGCGCTGAACGCGGAAAAGTGCCAGATCTATTCCAAAATCGACGGCATCTACACCGCCGACCCGGCCTGCGTGAAGGACGCGGTCAAGTTGGAGGAGATCGACTACGACTGTATGCAGGAGCTGTCCTTTTTGGGCGTGAAGGTGCTCAATCCCCGGGCGGTGGAGCTGGCGAAAAAATACGGCGTGGTCATTGAGGTAAAATCGGCCTTCCAAAGTGAAAAGACCGGTACGTTCGTAAAGGAGGACGCGAAAATGGAAAAGATGCTCATCAGCGGCGTAACGAAAATGAGCAACGTGGCAAGGATCTTCGTCAACGACCTGGAGGACGCGCCCGGCGCGGGCTACGGGATTTTCGACCTGCTGAACCGGAGCGATATCCAGGCGGATATCATCACCATGGCCACCGGCAACAACGGCAGGGTGGACGTTTCCTTCTGCGTTTCCGGCGACGACGCGAACGAAGCCGTGCGCCTGTTGAGGGAGAGCGGGCTTTATGAGAAAAACGACGTGCGGTGCGATAAAAACGTGGCCAAGATATCGGTGGTGGGCGTGGGGATGGAATCCCACCCCGGCGTGGGTATCGCCATTTTTGAGGCCCTGGCCGGCGCGAAGATCAACACCATGATGCTCACCTCCTCCGAGCTGCGCTTTTCCGTGATCGTGAAAAAGGACGAGGCGGATAAAGCCGTGGCGGCCATCCATGAGAGATTCAAAAAGTATTGATAGAAAAACGGATGGGCAGGCGGTGGGGGATAGGCAGCAGGCAAAAGTCAGTAGGCAGTAGAAAAAATATAGGGCAGCGGACGGCTTAAGCTTTGTCCGCTGCCTTTTACTACTGCCTTTTTACTGTAATATTGCCTACTGCCTACGTCCTGCCTAACTCTTCCAATAGCAGATAAACGCCGTCCTCTGAAAGCACGCCTCGTTTCAGGTCACGGGGCAGTAGACCGGCCTCGTCGTCGGAAAAATCCTGTTTCCAGGCGTCGCTTTCGTAATAGGCGGTCAGTTCTTCCACGGCGGGGCGCAGCGCTTCCAGCGCATTCTCCGCCCTTTTCAGCGTTGCCAGCGCGGTTGCTATTTCTTCAAACAGGGTCTCATAATGCGAGATCCTTTGCAGTTGAAGTCCGTTTTGATCCATGGATATGTTACCGCCCTTCCGCGATCAGATTCCGCAGCAGGTCGAACAGGTTGCGGAAAAAGCGGACCAGTTTGGCGATCAGGGTTTCCCTTTGGTAGGGGGCATCCGTGCCTGTGCCGCCGTAGCAGCCGATGTTGCGGCTGACGACCTCGTTGCCGAAGAAATCCGTTTCGCTGTCGTCTCCCGGAATGGCGTATCCCGCGCCGATCAGCGGGGAATCCTTTGACAGCGTAAAAGACGCCGGATCCGTCAAATCGTTACCGCTGAAACCGGGAACGGTGTTGAATTTTGTACCGGTCAACGCGCCGGAAACGCAGTTATAATAGCAGTTGTTGGCGAACACGCTGCCTTTGCGGGCGTCGGCGTCCGTCTCCGGGTTCAGCCGATAGCCGTCCTTCATCACGATGATATTGTTGACAAAAAAGGAATCGGTAAAATTCCGGAAGTCAAACCGCTGGGAATTGATAATGGTGTTGTTATAGAACAGCATGCCGGTCTCGCCCGGGCCGCCCGCCAGAACGCTGCGGCCCTTGTCGTCGTTGACGGAAAGGCAGTACCGCACCACGTTGCCCACCTGCGGGCTGGTTTTGGCGTTGTTTACCATAAAACGCACGTTGTCGTGGGAATAGATATACTGGTAGGTGCAGTGGTTGGTCTGGGAATCGAAGTCCACGGTCATGCCGTCGCCCACGTTCTTCTGCCCGGCGATCTCGCAGTATTCAATGGTGCTGTTCTCGCTCCCCCAGAACCAGGCGGCGGCGGTGAAATAGAGGATGTTGCCGTTTTCGTCCACGCCCTCACCCTGGCAGCAGTCGATGGCCCGGCAATGGGTCATCAGCGCCCCGTCGCAGATGCCGATGACGACGGCCTCCGCGTCCATGTCGTGAAAATAAGTATCCCGGATCAGCGCGTCTTTGTTGTAAACGGGGGCCAGGTCGCTCAGCTCGTCGTCGTTCCACGGGCTGCCCTTTGTCTGGTCAAAGGCGCCCCACAGGCTGACGCCGTTGCCGCAGTCATACATCTCGCAGTTCTTTACGGTAAGGCCGTTCACCGGATACAGGGAACGGGCGGGCAGTCCTTTTACCATCACGCAGGCGCGGGCCTCCGCCGCCCCGGCGGAGAGGTTATCCCGGCAGGTGACCTTGTAGTTCTGGATGTCGTGGATGGTCAGCCGCTCCAGCGTGATCCCCTCGCTGGGGCCGTTCAGGGCGTCGATCCAGACGCCGCCGCCGTTGTGGGCGGTGATCTCCAGATCGCTGACCGTCACATAGGAGCAGTCGAACAGGCGCAGCACCTCCGTGCGGGCGTCTGTGGTCAGCAGGGGAGCCGCCCCCTCGCCGTAGGACGTTATCAGGATCGGCGCGTCGGCGGCGCCGCGGCTGTCGCGGACGGTCAGCGTACAGTCGTATACGCCGCCCCGGCGGAACAGGACGCTGTCGCCCGCCTGCAGCGTGCATTCGGTCACCGGCACGGTTTTCCAGGCGGTTTCCGGCGAAAGGCCGTCGCCCGTGGCGTCGCTGCCGTCAATGGCGTCAATGTAATAGGCGGTTCCCTGTGTTTCAGCTCCCCCCGCTGCCGCATGCGGCACGGCGCAGA
>CAMJYF010000108.1 GCA_946409885.1 uncultured Clostridia bacterium
GTTCTACAGCACCAACACCACCAGCAATATCTATCTGGAAGGCGTGACGCTGAAGCCCTATAAAAATTCCGAATTCCTGATCCGCTGCACCGGCAATTCCGACGAGGAGCTGTGGGGCGAACGGGGCAAGAACGGCTCCGTGTGCAACCTCACCGGCGCCAGCCAGGAACTGCTGGGCGACGTGGTATGGGACGCCATCAGCGAGGTTTCCGTTTACCTGAAAGAGAACAGCACCCTGACCGGCGCGTTTGTGAAGGACCAGGGCGTAAAGCGCGGCCCCGGCTTTGCCGACCTGTACATCGACAAGGGCTGCACCTGGACGGTGGCCGGCGATTCGGAGCTGACCAACCTGTACAACGCGGGCGCCATCGCGGATACCTCCGGCAACCCCGTGACGATCAAAAAGGCGGACGGCACCGTGATCGAGGAAGGCACCAGCGCCTACACCGTCGTGGTCGCCTCCTACTCCGACAAGGCCGATATGTCCGGCGCGCAGAAAGCTCCCGACTGGACGGCCGCCACGGTACTCTCCCGCCCCGCCGCCCTCGGCGCCAGCCTGGCGGAGATCACCACCGAAGCCCCCACGGAGCCCAGCACCACCCCCGCCCTGCCCGACGCGGTCAACGAGCACAGAAAACAGATGGCCGTCTACGTGCTGGCCGGCGTGTGCGGTCTGCTGATTATCGCCGGCGGCGTATGGTTCTACCAGAAAAACAAGTACCGCCTGCGCAAGAAATTCAACAACGAGGAATGATCCCGCAGGATCCCGGCGCGGTTTTCCGATGGCGCCGGACCGACAATATACAGCGTCGCCCGCAAGGCCAACGGAGGCTTTGCGGGCGTTTTTTCGGTTCATAACAGGAGTAATGTTATTCCGGGCATACCGGCCGGGTGACTCACGGCGCGGGGAATCCGCCGGCGGCGGTTTCACCCGCGGCGGTGGTGGTCTCGTTAAAAACGGGGATCCCGCCCGAAGCGGCGGTGGTTTCGCCCACGGCCGGGAAATCGCTCACGGAGGGCGTTTCCTCCACGGAGGGGAACTCGTTCACGGGGGAAGACCCGCTTGCGGCCGGGGAACCGCCCACGGCGGAGATATCCACCACGACCACCGGACGCACGCCGATCTGCTCATTCTGGTAGCAGTCGTAACCGACGGTCAGCACCTGTCCAGTGGAATCCACGCCGATGGCGCTTTCCAGCCGGGCGCCGGGGGTGCGCAGCCACCAGCAGCAGTAATCGTTGCCATCCGTATAGGTCATGGGATAGGAGGCGGGCGTGCAGCGCAGCTTCCGCTCTGTCATGGTGCGGAAATAGTTGAGTACCTCGTTGAGGCTCAGCAGATAGACCTTATCGACGGTGGCGTCGCCGCTGGGAGAGGGATAATCCGGATTGGTAGGCGTGGTGATATAATTCTTGCAGATGAAATCCGCCTCGGCCAGCTCGAACGCGGAGGTATAGAACGTGCCGTTCAGCCAGGTGCGCAGGGAGCAATCCGCCCAGTTGGTGGGCTCCGCGTTGAAGTGGTAGCGCATGGCCGCGATGCTGTTTTCCGTGATCAGGGTCACCAGATCGTCCCGGTTGTTCAGCACGATCCAGGTGAGATCCTCGTCGCCGTTGGCTTCGTTGCCGTCCGTTTCAAACTTGCCGAAGGTGACCACGTCGCCCACCTGCGCGGCGGCGATCTGCCTGATCTCCTGGGTCACGCGGCGCGCGTCGATGGTGCCGATCAGCTCCTGCGCGTCTTTGAAATCGCCCAGCTCCTCTAAAATCGCCTGGCTCTCTTCAAACTCACTGTTGGCCAGATGGTACAGCGCCTTGACATACAGGCCGGTTTTGTACTGGGTGGGCGCGTCGCTGAAATCGCCCAGCTCCTCAAAGAGCGCCAGCCCTTCGTCAAACTGCTTTTCGTTGATCAGATCCACCGCCTTGTTGTACTTCAGCACCGGCAGCAGATAGAAATATACCGCGCAGGCGGAACCGGCGATCAGCGCCAGGGCGGCGGCCACTACCGCGATGATGATCTTCGTTTTGCGTTTCTTTTTGCCGCCGACAACGTCCACCGTGCCGCCGGCGCCCGCGTCGCTGTCCGAAACGGAGGGAACGCCCCCCTCCGACGGGTTGGCGTAGTCCGCCGCATTCCAGTTGGCGCCGGTCCTGTCCCCCGGCTCCGCTTCGGCCGGTTCCGCGTCCTGCGGGCCGTCGGCCTTCCACGCGGAGGACAGCTCTATGGCCGGGGACTGGGTCAGGACGCGCTGACGCTCCTGATTCAGCCGCACCACCAACAGCGTCAGCCGGTCCTTCAGGTCACCCTCCGCGTACTTCAGCGCGGCGGAAAAGAAGGGATTCTCAAGGATGTCCCCCGTGCAGTAGTTCAGCTCATCCGGCGTTTTCAGGTAGCTGGCCGCCATGGCCTTGCCAAGACAGGCGTACGGCTCCAGCGGGGATTGCTTCAGCGCCAGATCAAAGCAGTCGCTGGCGTTGCGCCAGTTCCCCTCCGAGAGATACTGATACGCTGTCTGCAGCGCGGGAGTCAGCGAAGTGACGTCTATTTGTATTCCGGACATTCTCTCTTTCATCCTTACTATCATCAATTCTGGTTCAGGGTATACATACAATTAGATATATTATAAGTCCGTTTGGGCAAGATGTCAACCGTTTCCCGCCGTATTTTATCGGCGCGGGACAAAAAATCGGCCATCCGCCGGGCAGAGCCCGCCGCGGGACGGCGCGATCAGGATTCGGCGGAGGCGGCCAGGCGCTCAATCTCCGTCGCCCGCAGGTCCTTGCTGAAATCGTCCCGCTCGATGTGGCGTTTTTCGTGCGCAAAGCTGCGGCGGCGCTGTTCATAGCTCATGGTTTCGTTGATATACACGTTGTAATCGCCCTGCGCGTCCACCACTGTGAAAGCGCGCACGTGCAGCGGCAGCGGCATCAGCCGCACCACGATATCGTTCAATTCCGTTCCTCCCGTGTCATGTTTCAGTTACCGTCCACCAGCGCGTCCACGATTTTGATGATCCGGTCCAGTTCCTCCTCAGTGGCTTTGGCGGAAAGATCGAACAGCAGCTTGCGCTTGCGGAACAGTTCATTCTGCAGCGTCTCCGGCCCCGCCTCATCGTCGCCGAAGAAGACCGAGACGGGCACCTCAAAAAAGGCGGCCAGCTTTTCCAGCGTGGGGGCGGACAGCTGCTTCGTGCGGCCCTTTTTCAGCTCCGTGAACACCGAGCTCCGGATCCCGGTCCCCTGCGCCAGCGCCGCGATGTTGATGCCCCGTTCGTCACACAGTTCTTTGATTTTACCGTAGGTATCCAGCGTAATCATCTCCCGGAAACAAAATTTAAAAATACATGGCAATTCGCTTGACAATTACATAATTCTGTATTATACTGTTGCTGTAAAAATACAGAACTCAGTAATATTCGCCCGTTACAATCGCATTATACTACATAGTTTTGTATTTTTCAAGGGGGTTGCCAAAAAATATTACAGAATTTTTTACAGAACCAAAGCGGTCTCCTCCCTTCCCCAAGCCCTTTCAATCCTATTATAACACAGGTGCTATCCCATACATTGTACTTCAGGAGGACAAAATGACAGAAAAACAGGAAGCCACCATCAAATGCCCCTTTTTTGTGAAGACGTGGGCCAATTCACTGGAATGCGAAAGCCTGATCGGCCGCTCCGCCATGCTGACGAGGTTTTCCTCCTCAGCCGCCATGAAGGAGCACGTCAGGCGGTGCTGCGCGCGGGAGGACGGCGGCAGCTGCCCGCTGGCCCTGAACCTGTACGACAAGTACCGGCGGCAGGAGGAGCTGGAACGGAAACGGAAACAGGAGCGAAAGGAGATGTATCTCAAGGAGGCATAAAACGCCCCCGGACACGAAACACGGCGGCCGACGCGAAAAAAGCGTCGGCCGCCGCGCGGCACTTGTTATGATGCGTCAGGAACGGCTCAGGCGACGAGGTTGACGACCTCCGGCAAAGAGACGGTCAGCGTGGCGCCGCCGTTCAACACGCCCAGGGCGTCATACGCGCCAAACAGATCGCCGCGGCGGTAGGAAAGGTTATGCGCGCCGTCGGGATCGCCCAGGTAGCCGCCGTCCTTCACCGTCAGGCCGGTTTTACCGCCGGGAAGAAAGACGCCGGGGCCCAGCTTGGGGATCACGTCGTGGCGGTCTGCGAACCGGACCAGGGTCCCCTCCCGCTTGGAGGCGTCGGTGGCCACGTAGGGAGAGCCCACGTTCAGGGCGTTCAGTACCTCATACCGGGAGGTGATCGCCTCCGTGCAGATCAGCTGCTGCTCCACCATGCCGCCCAGGCTGTGCCCGGCGAAGACGACCTTTGCGCCCTCCGGCACGTGTGCCAGCACCGCGTCGCGGACCATTTCGTAATAACGGCTGGACAGATTGAAGGCGCAGAGGAAGCAGGCGATCACGTTATTGGCCTTTTTCAGCGTGCCGGTAGCGCCGTACACGGCGACGAAATAGACCTCTTCCTCCCCCTCCTCCGTGGTCAGCAGGGCAGGGGAAATGTGGATCTCGCCCTCGCCGGAGGGACGCCTGAGGATGTAGGTGGCCACGTCGGCCACGCTGCGCAGCACCACCGTTTCACCGTCGCGGAACAGGCTTTCCGGCTCTACAACGCCGCCGGAAGGGGCGGTCTGCGCGTCCGTTGCCGTCGCGTAGGCAGCCACGGACAGGGGCAGCAGCAACAGAACGGCCGCCAGCAGCACCGAAATGATTCTTTTCATGAGAAGTCCTCCTTATTTGTCCACGACGCAAAACCTGCCGCGCCGTTCTTTTCTGTGTCTTTTCATTATAATGATATTTCCCGACAATTTCAATAGAAATTGATAATTATTTTCTTTTTTTCATGATACCGCTTGCTTTTTCCCGGGGAATAAAATATGATAACGACAGGGACGGCGGCGCTTCCGCTGTAACCGGAAAGGAACGTGATCAATATGACGATATTCCCTGATATGACCCGTCTGGCACCGGCGGAGATCCTCATTGAAACCGGCGCCGAAAAGAAGGCGCTGCGGCCGGTGGACGGCGCAGCGCGGTGGAACGACGTGACGGTGACCGTGGACAAGGACAAGGTGAGCCTGACGGCGGAGGAGACGGGGGTTTCCTTCCTCTCGCTGCGGTGGGCGGCGGAGTGGCCCGCGGGCTGCCGTTTTCTGGGCGACGCCTGGGAGCGGGGCTACGGCGAGCTGGAATGGCGGGGCTTTGTGTTTGACCGGGTGATGCCCTGGTACTTTTTCGCCCGTTCCGGCAATACGCTGGCGGGGTACGGAGTAAAGACCGGGCCCAACGCCATGTGCAGCTTCACCTGCGATCCCCACAGCCTGACGCTGCATCTGGACGTGCGCAGCGGCGGGCAGCCGGTGCGGCTGGGCGGCCGCACGCTGACCCTGTGCGAAACGGTCTGCGGCGAGTATGACGCCGGCGACCTGCTGAGCGCCCAGCAGGCATTTTTGCGTCAGCTGGCCGTGAACCCGGTATTCCCCGCTGAAAAGGTATACGGCTTCAACAACTGGTACTACGCCTACGGCGAAAGCAGCCGGGAGGAGATACTGGGCAACGCGGCCCATCTGGCGCGGCTGACGAAGGGCCTGGCAAACCGGCCCTTTATGGTCATCGACGACGGCTGGCAGCAGCTGCGGTACAACGGCTACATCGGCGGGCCCTGGCGGCAGGGCAAGAAGGAATTCGGGGACATGGAGACACTGGCGGCGGAGATGGCGGCCATGGACGTAATCCCGGGCATCTGGTACCGGCCCCTGCAGAACCGGGACCCGGCCATTCCGGAGGAGTGGTTCCGGAACAGGCAGGACGGTATTCTGGACCCCTCCCGCCCGGAGGTGCTGGCGTATATCGCGGAAGACGTGAGAACGCTGTGCGGCTGGGGCTACCGGATGATCAAATACGACTATTCCACCTATGATATCACCGGCCGGTGGGGCCCACAGATGGGGGCGGATTTCTGCCGCGCCGACGTGCGTTTTGCCGACGAAACAAAAACCACCGCCGAGATCGTCAAGGACTTGTACCGGACGATCTGCCGGGCGGCGGAAGGGAAAGCGGAGATACTGGGCTGCAACTGCGTGGGCCATTTGGGCGTGGGCTATATGCACCTGAACCGCACCGGCGACGACACCAGCGGACGGGATTTTGCCCGCACCCGCCGCATGGGCGTGAACACGCTGGCCTTCCGGATGCCCCAGCACGGCGTGTTCTACCACGTGGACGCGGACTGCGTGGGCATTACGGAGAGCATCCCCTGGGAGCAGAACGAGCAGTGGCTGAAGCTGCTGGCCCTGTCCGGCACGCCCCTTTTTGTATCCGTAGCGCCGGACCTGCCCACGGAGGAGCAGAACGAAGTGATCGCAAAGTATCTGGCCGTGGCCTCTGAAAAAACGGAGATGGCCGCGCCGCTGGACCTGACCGAGAACACCACGCCGGAGACGTGGCGGATCGACGGGGAAACGGTGGCGTTCCGGTTTTGATATAAAATCGGGAAATTGGCAGTTTGTCGAGGTCTTCTGTTGGCGCGCCGCAGGCATATAATGTAGCGCGGCTCCG
>CAMJYF010000109.1 GCA_946409885.1 uncultured Clostridia bacterium
TGCGACAGCACCGCTCAACTAAGGCGCAGCCGCTCAACTAAGGCGCGCAGTGCCGCCCAACTTGTCGCGCCAACAGCGCGACAAACTTCAATTGTTCGCGCTTCGCTCGACGCCGCTAATCGATACACACCAGCCGGTATTCCCGTGAGCCCAGCCCGATTTCTTCCGCGTGCTCCAGCACGTGCACGCCGTTCAGCGCCTCCATGCGGGCGATCAGCGAGCCCCCGTCCGGCGCGGCGTAGACAAGGTCCACGCAGGCCTGGTCCAGCGCCACCGGGTCAACGGAGGCCAGCATGCCCACGTCGTGCATATCCGGGGCCATCGGCGCCGCCAGACAGTCGCAATCCACGGAAAGCCGGTTCATCACGGAGAGATAGCGCATGTTGGCCCCGTTGTTCTCATAATCGGAAACGGCCTTTACCGCCTCCGCCATCGCCTCCAGCCAGGCGTTCTGGTCGGCGTGGAGAATGGTCCCCGTTGTGCGGGTTCCGGCGGAATGGATATAGATTTTTCCCTTTTTGGTGGACATGCCGATCCCCACGTTCTTGATGGCGCCGCCGAACCCCGCCATGGGGTGGCCCTTGAAGTGGGTCAGCACCAGCACGCTGTCGTAGTCGGCGATATGGCTGCCCACGATGGCCTTTTTCAGCCGGGCGCCGCCCTCCAGCGGAAGCTCTTTTCCGCCGTCCTCGTCCAGCAGGTCAAAGGCGGCAACGGCGGTGTAGCCCCTGTCCTTCGCCGCCTGTTTGCTGAGAAGGGCGGAGGAGCGCACGCCCCCGTAGGCGGTCATGCATTCGATGATCGTGCCGTTGATATCCTTCACCAGCGGGCCGATCAGCTCCGGTTTCAGAAAATTGGTCAGCTGCGATTCCCCGGTCGTCAGCTTGACGGCGATCCTCCCCGGCAGCGCGGGGACCAGAAAAGCGTACAGCAGCCGCAGCGCGTCCGCGTTGATCTCTTTGGTAAAAAAAACCTCGGGGGCGCTTTCTTCCTCCGTGCGGTGCGCCAGCGCGGAAAGGGGAATCACAGCGCCGTTGGTCGTCAGCGTCGCGGAGGCGTCGGCCCCGCCCGCCTCCTCTGTCGGCGCGGCTGTCTCCGCTGGCGCGGCCGTCTCAGCCGACGCTTCTGTGGGCGGCGGAACAGTCGGCGCGGTATTTTCCGCGGCGGTGGAAAGGGAAGCGGCCGTCGGGCTTTCCGTTCCGGCGGAAACGTCCTCCTCCGGACTCGCTGCCCTGCCGCAGCCGCATACCAGCAGCAGCGCCGCCAGCAGCGCCGCCGGCAGGCGCCGTTTTGCCGCGGGGCGCGCAGGCCTTGCGCCGGAATGCGCGGAACGTGCCATCTGTTTTCATCCCTTTCTTTTCTTCTGCTTATATCCTAACAGTTTACGCATATTCTGTCAAGACGAAGAAAACCGCGTATTTTCGGCGTTTTCGGAAAAATTACTTGACAAACCCCCCTCTTTCGTGGGATAATACTATAGATATAAAATATGGTGGTGCGTATGCGTATAATTGCGGGCAGCGCCCGCGGCAGGAAGCTGTTTTCGCCGGAAGGCATGGACGTGCGGCCTACCACGGACAAGGTCAAGGAATCTCTTTTCAATATCATTCAGTTCGAGATTCCCGGCGCCCGCGTGCTGGATCTGTTTTCCGGCACCGGTCAGCTGGGGCTGGAAGCCCTCAGCCGCGGCGCGGCGGAGGCGGTCTTTGTGGACGCCTCCGGCAAATCCCTTGCCACCGTCAAAAAGAACGTGGCGCTGTGCGGGTTCGGCGACCGGTCAAGGCTGGTCAGCGGCGACGCGTTCGCGTATCTGGCCCGGGGGGAAGGCCCCTTCGATCTCGTCTTTCTGGATCCGCCCTACCATAAGGGGCTGTGCGACAGGGCGCTGGCGCTGCTGTCGCCGTGCCTTGGCGAACAGGCGGCTGTGATCTGCGAGACCCAGGCCGACGAGGCCCTGCCGGAGCGCTGCGGAGAGCTGGTCCTTCACCGGGAATACCGCTATTCCGCGATCATGCTCCGCGTCTATCGCCGGAAAGAACGGGAGGAATGAAATGTCGTCCATTGCCGTATGCCCCGGCAGCTTTGATCCCATCACTGTCGGGCATCTGAATATCATTTCCAGAACAGCAAAGCTGTTCGACCGGGTCATCGTGGTGGTGATGACCAACGCCAGAAAGGCCTCCGGCGCGTTTTCGCCGGAGGAGCGGGTCGATTTCATCCGCCGTTCCATCACGGATCTTCCCAACGTGGAGGTGGATTACTACGACGGCCTGCTGGCCGAGTACGTGGAGAAAAAGGGCGCCGTGGCCATCGTCAAGGGCCTTCGGGTGCTTTCCGACTATGAGGATGAGTTCAAGCAGGCCCTGACCAACAAAAAGCTGGCCAAAAATGTGGAAACGATCTTTATGGTCACCGATACGGAGTATATGTTCCTCAGCTCCAGCGTGGTGAAGGAGGTCTGCCGTTTCGGCGGCGACGTGTCCGATTTCGTTCCCGCGCCGATCAAAGACGATATCGTGAAAAGACTAAGAGAAAGGTGATATAACATGAACAACGTTGAAGATTTGCTCAATCAGATCGAAGATATCCTGGAAGAGGGAAAGCAGAGCCTGATGGGCGGCGGCAAGGTGAAGGTGGACGCGGAAGCCATCCGTTCCATCATCTCCGATATCCGCATGAGCTTTCCGGAGGAAGTGATCCAGGCCAGAAAGATCGCCGCGGAGCGCAAGGTGATCCTGGCGCAGGCCTCCGACGCCGCCGAGCTGAAGGTAAAGCAGGCGGATATCCAGGCTCGCAAGATGATCGAGGAAAGCGAGATCACAAAGAACGCCCAGCTGCACGCCAACGAGATCATCAACGACGCCAAGGCGCAGGCGGTGGAGATCATTGAAAAGGCCAAGGCCAACTCCAATGAGATCACCGAGAACGCGCAGAAGTGGGCCAACGATCTCCGCGCCAGCGCCAGCACGTTTGTGGAGACCATCATGGGCGAGACCGACGAGATCCTCTCCACCAGCATCGAGGAGTTCAGCAAGAGCCTCAACAAGGTCCGTATCGCTTCCCAGCAGTTGAAGTCCGTCACCGTCAAAAAAGCGGCCGGCAACGAATAAATCTGTCATAAATCAACGCAGCCCCGCATACATTGTCCGTGCGGGGTGTGTTTATGTCACATTTGGTCTCTTACCGTCTGTCCCACTGTCTCTATTTTCTGGCGGCTCCCTTGCTGCTCGTCCTGCTGCTGGCGGCGATCTTCCGCGGCGCCCGGCCCGCCGCGGCCCTGCCGGATGAACGCGCCGCCGCGGCGCAGGCCTTTCTGGCCGGCTGCGGCTGGAAGGCGGATCCCGCCTCCTGCGAACGCGCGGAGGTGGTCATCCCGGAACGCTTCGGCGAGGTATACCGGCAGTATAACGAGCTGCTGCGCCGACAGGGGTACGATCTGACGCCCTACCGGGGGCGGCGCGCGGTCAGGTTCACCTTTACCCTGGCGGAGCATCCCTTCCCGGAGGAAGTCGGTCCCGTTCATGCCAACGTCCTGTTTGTGGGGGACGAGATCGTGGCGGCGGATCTTTGCTCCGTGGGGATCAACGGGTTTATGGAGGCCATCGGCGGCCGGCCCGCGGAGCCGTAATACAGTTTACAATGGAAAAAATCAGGATCGACAGGTTCCTTTCCTCCCAGCTCGGGATATCCCGCGGGGACGCCAAAAAGCTGCTGCGCGGCGGCGTCGTCACCGCCAACGGGGCGCCGGTCTCTAAAGCCGAGCAGACGGTTGACGCCGGCGCGGATCTGGTGGCGGTGGGCGGAAAGGCGCTTTCTTATAAAAAACATTTATATATCATGATGAACAAGCCTCCCGGCGTCATCTCGGCCTCCCGGGATCCGAAGGAGCCCACCGTGGTGGATCTGCTGCCGGAGGAGCTGAAGCGGCCGGGCCTTTTCCCCGCCGGCCGGCTGGATAAGGATACCACCGGTTTTGTGCTGCTGACAGACGACGGGGTGTTCGCCCATGAGATCCTCTCCCCCCGGAAGCACGTCCCCAAAAATTATACCGCGCGTGTGGGGCGGCGGCTGACGGAGGCGGAGGAGGAGCGGTTCCGCGGCGGGATGACCGCGGGGGGCGTTTCCTACGCGCCGGCGCTGCTTGCCTTTGCGGGGGCGGACGAAACGGACGGGACCTTTCTGTATTCCGTCACCATCCGGGAGGGAAAGTACCATCAGCTGAAGCTGATGTTCGCCGCGCTGGGCGCGCCCATCCTGCGGCTGCACCGCAACCGCATCGGCGGCGTGTCGCTGGACCCCGCCCTCGCGCCGGGCCAGGCGCGGGAATTAACGCGGGAAGAGCTGTTTTCCGTCAGAAATACAGCTGACTTTCGTTAAAATACACAACGACCGATTTGTCAAAAACAGATCGAAAAGTTGTGTATTTTTTGTTTTATTCGTTCCCTTTGTGATTGTTTTGAATAAAAAAGCCTCAATTAATTTGTAAATATTAATGAAAGGTCTTGCTTTTTTTGTAAAAATTGAGTATAATCAATTTGCAACGTGTGGTGATTATGTCCAATGCCATTTGAAAGGAAGAAAAAAAGATGTCGAATCGGCTTTTTCAGAGTGTTATCCACCAGATGAAGGACGTCGTCGAGCGCCTGTGCGGCGTGATCGACGAAAAGGGAATGGTGATCGCCTGTTCCGACAACGCCAGGATCGGCGAAGGGCTGTCCGTCAATATGGCGGCCCTGTCCTCCGGCGAGCCGGTATTTTACAACGGCTATACCTATAAATCCTTCGGCTCCCCCATGCAGACGGAATACAGCGTTTTTGTGGACGGCGGCGACGAGCAGGCCAAAAAGTACGCCGGTCTGATCGCCGTGTCGCTGATGAGCATCAAGCAGTACTATGATGAAAAGTACGACCGGGGCAACTTCATCAAAAACGTGCTGCTGGACAACATCCTCCCCGGCGATATCTACCTGAAATCACGCGAGCTGCATTTCAACAACGATTCCCTGCGGGTGGTGTTCCTGGTCCGGCTGCAGAACGCCGCCGAGATCTCCATGTTCGATATCATCCAGTCGCTTTTCCCGGACAAGAGCAAGGATTTTGTCATCAGCATCAGCGAGTCCGACGTGGCCATCGTCAAGGATATCTCCGCCGCCGTTGACTCCAAGGACCTGGAAAAGCTGGCCCGTTCCATCGTGGACGCGCTGGGCACCGATCTGTCCGGCCGCGCCGTCATCGGCATCGGCACCGCCGTCAAGGGCATCAAGGATCTGGCCAAGTCCTTCAAGGAGGCCCAGATCGCCCTGGAGGTGGGCAAGGTCTTCGATACGGAAAAGGTCATCGTCAGCTATGAGAACCTGGGCATCGCCCGGCTGATCTACCAGCTGCCCTCCACCCTTTGCGATATGTTCCTGAAGGAGGTCTTCAAGCGCGGCTCCATCGAGTCGCTGGACAGCGAGACCCTGTTCACCATCCAGAAATTCTTTGAAAACAACCTGAACGTGTCCGAAACGTCCCGTAAGCTGTTCGTCCACCGCAACACCCTGGTGTACCGGCTGGAAAAGATCCGCAAGCTGACGGGGCTTGACCTGCGGGAGTTTGACGACGCCATCGTTTTTAAGGTGGCGCTGATGGTCAAGAAATATCTGGACTCCTCTCCCATCAAGTACTGATCGGACTGTTTTAATGTAGAATTAAGCTATTATCATTATGATATCTGTATTCATCGGGGCTGTAACGCGTCCCGGGCGATCCTCCGCGGAGCGGTCTTTTCCGTTGCCGGACGGGCTTGCGCGGCGCGGGAACAGCCTTTCAGCAAAGGAATCATGATATGATAGATTTTGTCAATTTATCAAAAACATACGCCAACGGGACCAAAGCGCTGAGCGATTTCAACCTGCATATCGACGACGGCGAGTTCGTTTTCGTCGTGGGCGCTTCCGGCGCGGGCAAAAGCACCTTCCTGAAGATCATCATGCGGGAGGAGGTCTCCTCTTCCGGCAGGGCGGTCGTCAACGGGCAGGACCTGAACCAGCTGAAGGTCCGCCGGGTGCCCTATTACCGGCGCAGGCTTGGCATCGTGTTTCAGGATTTCCGCCTGATCCCCACCAAGACCGTCTATGAGAACGTGGCCTTCGCCATGCACGTGACCGGCGCAAAGCAGAAGGAGATCTCCCGCCGGGTTCCCTACGCCCTCAGCCTGGTAGGCTTAAGCAGCAAGGCCAAATGCCTGCCCAACGAGCTTTCCGGCGGCGAGCAGCAGCGGGTGGCGCTGGCAAGGGCCCTGGTCAACCACGCGGAGATCATCGTGGCGGACGAGCCCACCGGCAACATCGACCCGGAGATGTCCCGGGATATCGTCGATCTGCTCACCCAGATCAACCAGAACAACAAGACCACCGTCATCATGGTCACCCATGAGGTGGATCTGATCAAACAGTACAATAAGCGTATCGTCACCATCAGAAACGGAACGGTCGTCAGCGATACGGCCCACCCGGACGTGGTCGCCGCGGCCCCGCCCGAGGAGCCCTCAAGACCGCCCCCAGCGGCTATTATCACGTCCCCACGGAGGATCCGGAAA
>CAMJYF010000110.1 GCA_946409885.1 uncultured Clostridia bacterium
AAACCCCGCCAGCGGCGCGGCGCACAGCAGCAGGGCCGCGGTCAACAGAATCGCAAGATACTTCTTCATGTGCAAATCCTCCTACAATCAAAAAATGCGCAGCCGGAGCCGCGCATGAAAAACGCATACTCCCGCTTGCGCCACACAAGTTTCGCATTACATAAAACCGAATACATACGAAATAGGAGAACACATTTTTGCCAAAGGCAAAATGCATTCTGGTTTCATGTAAAAATATTCACTTGTGTGGCAGTTTCAGTTTACCATATCCCCGCCCGCAATGCAAGCGGAAAATATGGTTTCATCCAATCCTTTTTGTTTGATCGCGGCCCGTCCGCGCTTTCCCGCATCGCCAAACGCGCCGGTATGCGACGGGAAAGCGTTCGGACGACGCACCGATTTTTCAGAAAAATGTGTGTTTTGCCGCCGATATTTTTCAGAAAAACGTGCAAAACCTGCGTTGTATTTTTCAGAAAAACGTGTTATACTACAGATGGATTCTTTTGAAGGGACGGTGTTTCATTTGAAACGCAGCGCGATGCAGGCTCTTGTCAACTGGAAAAGCAGCGACGAACGCAAACCCATGGTATTAAAGGGGGCGCGGCAGGTGGGCAAAACCTGGCTGATGAAGGAATTTGGGAAACAATATTATCAGAACTGCGTTTACTGCAACTTTGATGAAGAAGACGAACTGAAATCTGTTTTTAAGGCAAACAAAAACCCCCACCGTATCATTGAGCTTCTCTCCATGATCGCGGGGGAAAAGATACGCCCCGGGGAAACGCTGATCCTCTTCGACGAGATTCAGGAATGCCCGCAGGCGCTCAATTCGCTGAAGTACTTTAAGGAAAACGCCAACGAATATCATATTGTGGCCGCCGGAAGTCTGCTGGGGACGCTGCTCGCCAAGCCGAAATCCTACCCGGTCGGCATGGTCAACCTGCTTGATCTCTCCCCCATGGGCTTTGACGAGTTCCTCCGCGCGGTCGATCCCGCGCTGTTCGCCTACTATGAAAGCATCCAAAAGGAACAGCCAATCGAGGAAATCTTCCACAACCGTTTGCTGGACGCCTATAACAGTTACCTGATTATCGGCGGTATGCCGGAATGCGTGGCTTCGTGGGTGAAATACAAAGATCCCGCCCGCGTATCACAGATCCAGCAGGAACTGACAGAGGTTTATGAAAATGACTTTTCCAAACACAACGGCAGCGTCAACAGCGGACGGATCCTTATGGTATTCCGAAGCATTGTTTCACAGCTGGCCAAGCCGAACGAAAAATTCATGTATGGCGCGGTGCGGGAAGGCGGCAGGGCCAGGGACTTTGAAGAAGCGATCGAATGGCTTGTTTCAGCGGGCATGCTCAACCGCGTTTACAATGTCTCCAAGATGGAGCATCCGCTTGCCGCCTTTGATAAGCTGGATCAATTCAAGCTCTTTCTGTTCGACACCGGTCTGCTCAAGCATATGGCCGGCATTGACAACAGCGCCATCCTTTTGAAAACCGATTATCAGTTCAAGGGGCCGCTGACGGAAAACTATGTTTTGCAGCAGCTGCGCGGACAGTTTGACGTTGCGCCCCGATACTACTCCGACAAGAACAGCGAAATTGACTTTGTGCTGCAATACGGCACGGAGATCATTCCCGTTGAAGCCAAAGGCGGGCAGGACAAATCCGCGCCGTCGTTTAAAAAGTACGTCAAAGACAACCAACCGGCGCACGCCCTGCGGTATTCCAAACGCGGCTACAAAAAAGATGGGCAAATCACGAATCTGCCCTTATATCTCGCCAGTAAAACAAGGGAATTGCTTTAAGCCGCCGCTTCCGCCAATGGTAGTTAACGCTCCGCCCGGGACCGGGCGGAATTGCGGCGGAAGGTGTTCCAAGCAAATCTACGCGAACTGGCTGTTGAACAGGTTGGTATAAAACCCGTTTTTGGCCAGCAGCTCCTCATGGGTGCCCTGTTCGATGATGCGGCCTTTATCCATCACAAGGATGCGGTCCGCGCCCAGGATGGTGGAAAGCCGGTGGGCCACGATAAAGCTGGTGCGGCCGGTCATCATCTCGTCAAAGGCTTTTTGAATGCGGATCTCCGTGCGGGTGTCGATGGAGCTGGTGGCCTCGTCCAATATCAGCATGGGCGGCAGACAGAGCATCACGCGGGTGATGCACAGCAGCTGCTTCTGCCCTTCGGAAAGGGAGCCGCCGTCCTCGCCGATCATGGTATCCAGCCCCTGGGGCAGCCGTTTGATGAAGGACCAGGCGTGGGCCCGTTTCGCCGCCGCCACGATCTCCTCCTCCGTGGCGTCCGGCTTCCCGAAGGCGATGTTCTCCCGCACGGTGCCGGGGGTGAGCCAGGTCTCCTGCAGCACCATGCCGTAGCGCGAGCGTAACGCTTTGCGCTTCATTTTTTTGATCTCCACCCCGTCCACGGCGATGGTCCCTTTATCGGTATCGTAAAAGCGCATCAGCAGGTTGATAAAGGTGGTTTTGCCGCAGCCGGTGGGCCCCACGATGGCGATCTTCTGCCCCCGCTTTACCGAGAGGTTGAAGTCCTCGATCAGCGGCTTTGCCTTATCGTAAGAAAAAGATACCTCACAGATCTCCACGTCCCCGTTCACCGTCTCCGGGGCCAGCTCACCGTCGGGCGCTTCGTCGGCGGTGTCCAGCATCTCAAACACCCGGGCGGCGCAGGCCAGGGCGTTCTGCAGCTCCGCCGCAACGCCGGAGATCTCGTTGAAGGGCTTGGTGTATTTATCCGCGTAGCTGAGCATGGCGGTCAGCATGCCCACGGTGAACGCCCCGCCGGAGGTGATGGCGGCGAAGGCCCCCGCCAGCGCCACCACCGCGTAGACCAGCGAGTTGACGAAGCGGGTGACGGGGTTGGTGATGGAGGACCAGAAGATGGCCTTCAGCGAGACCTTTTTCAGGTTTTCATTCAAAGCGTTGAACTTGCCAAGGTAAGTGGCCTGCTGGCAGAAAGCCCGCAGGGTCTTCAGGTTGCCCGCCGTCTCGTTGATCAGGGCGGTCTGGTCCGCGCGGACGGCGGACTGCTCCCGGAAAAAGCCGTAGGTGCGCCCGGCGATCAGCTTGGCGGCGAACAGCGACAGGGGCGTGAGCACCACCACTGCCGCAGTGATGACAAGATTCATCCGCAGCATGAAGACCAGCGTCCCGGCGATGGTCAGCACCCCGGAAAACAGCTGGGTGGCCCCCAGCAGCAGGCCGTCGGAAAAGCGGTCGATATCCGCGGACATGCGGCTGACCGTCTCCCCGGTGGGGTGGGAATCCAGATAGCTTAAGGGCAGCGTGTTGATCTTGGCGTAGAGGTCGCCCCGCAGGCGCTGCACCGTGCGGCAGGCCATGCGGTTGTTCAGGCTGCCGGTCAGCCAGGAGGCCGCGGCGCAGACGGCGGTCATCACCGCCGCCGTGAGCAGGGGGCGGTCCACCAGGGATACGTCGGTTTTGGCGATCCCGATGATCCGGTCGATGGCCTGCCCGAACAGCAGCGGCGTATAGAGGGTGAAAAACACCTCCGCCGCCGCAAACAGCAGCGACAGCGCCACCAGCGGCTTATAGTGCGAAACGGCTTTCAGGCAGCGTTTCAGGGTGCCTTGGGGGGCTTTTTGTTTCATCTTCATCTTATCTGTTACAAAGCAAATGACGTAATGAAAAAGAGGGTTGATTCTTTTCTGTTTTTGCGGTACAATAAAAAAGGAGGCGATCACGGTGCCCGAAATAACAAGGTTTTACGGAAGCAAATGTGGGAAACGCAGCGCATCCAAAAGCTGCCTCCCCTGCAGTGACCGTCAGGAGGGATACCATGATTCCGCGAATCAAATCGTTGCAACCGATCGAGGATTACCGTCTGGCCGTTGTATTTGACGATGGAAAAAAAGTCATCTATGACGTGAAAGACGATATACAGTCACTGCCCGGCTACGGGCTGCTGCAGGAAACGGCCGGGCTGTTCCGGAATGTCCGGCTGGACGCAAGCCGCACCTGCGTTTACTGGAACAGCGAGATCGACCTGCCCAGCGACGCCATTTACGAATACGGCGTTCCCATGACAGAAGCAGGATAATACAACAGAACGCATTTTGACGCTTGCGGAAGGGCAGGCGTCTTTATTTTTTGCATCATGCAGCCCGGGCCGGGCGTGTTACGGCGCGGCGCTTCCGCGGCGTTTAGGCCCGCTTCCGGCGGGATGGTGTTTACGTGAAAGACGCCGCCGAGGCGTCGCGCTGCGGGGTCATGCCCTGCGAGGCGCAGATCTCCCGGTAGGCGGGGCAGGTTCGCAGCAGTTCTTCATGGGTACCGATCCCGGCGATTTTTCCGTCGTCGGCTACAATGATGCGGTCGCAGCCCATCACGGAGCTGACCCGCTGGGAGACGGTGAACACCGCGGGCCGTTCCGGCAGCGCCGCCAGGGCGGTCCGCAGCCGCGCCTCGGTGGCCAGGTCCAGCGCGGAGGCGGCGTCGTCCAGGATCAGGATGGGCGCTTTTTTCACCAGCGCCCGGGCCACGGTAAGCCGCTGCTTCTGTCCGCCGGAAAAATTGCGGCCGTTTTCCTCCACCGGCTCGTCCAGTCCGCCGGTTTTGGCGGCCAGCACGTCCCCCGCCTGGGCGGCGGCCACGGCGACGTTCAGTTCCTCATCCGCGGCGGCGGCGTTGCCCCACAGCAGATTCTCCCGGATGGTGCCCCGGAACAGCACAGCCTTTTGGGGCGCGACGGCCACCAGCCGGTTCAGCGCTTCCTCACTGTATTCCTTCACGTCATGGCCGAACAGCTTCACCGCGCCCTGCGTGGCGTCAAAAAAGCGGGGGATCAGGTTGACCAGCGTGGTTTTGCCGGAACCCGTGGCGCCGATCACGCCGATGCGCTCCCCTTTCCGCACGGTCAGGCTCACGCCCTCCAGCGAGCTTTCCCGCGCGCCGGGGTAGGTAAAGCCGACGCCGTCCAGCTCCACCGCCGGGGCGTCCTTGTCCGGTTCGGCGCTTTCCTCCGGCCAGGCCATGGAGGAGGGGGTCTCCAGCACCCCGGCCGCCCGGTTGGCGCAGGCGATGGATTTGGTGATGGTGATGATCAGGTTGGCCAGCTTGATCAGCTCCACTAAAATGCGGGTCATGTAGTTGTACTGGGCCACCACCTCGCCCTGGGTCATGGCGCCGCCGTTGACCCGGATGGCCCCCGCGTGCAGCAGCACGATAATGGCCGCGTTCACCAGCACACAGGTGAGGGGGTTGATGAGGGCGGAAATGTTCCCCGCCTTAATGGAGGCGGCGGTCAGAAGGCTGTTGGCCCGGCGGAATTTTCCTTCCTCCGTCTTCTCCCGCCCAAAGGCCCGTATCACCCGCACGCCGTTCAGGGCGCCGCGCTGGGAGACGATCAGGCCGTCCATCCGCTCCCGCACCTTCCGGTACAGGGGCACGGATACCGCCATCACCGCCGCCACCACGGCGAACAGCGCCGGGATCACCGCCGCGAAGGTCAGGGCGGTGGCCTTATCCACGGCGAAGGCCGCGATCATGGCCCCGAACACCGCGAAGGGCGAGCGCAGCAGCAGCCGCAGCGTCAGGTTGATGCCGTTCTGAATCTGGTCCACGTCGCCGGTCAGCCGGGCGATCAGCGTGGAAGCCCCAAAGCGGTCGTTATCCGCGTAGGAAAAGGTCAGCGTGTGGGCCAGCAGGTCCCCCCGCAGCGCCGCGGAGGCCCCCACCGCCGCCCGGGCAGCAAAGTACTGGGCCGTCAGCGACACGCCCAGCCCCACCAGGGCGATCAGCGCCAACAGGCCGCACATCTTCGCGACGTACGGCTTGTTCTGCCCGGCAATGCCGGTATCGATGATATTTTTCACGACCACGGGCACCAGCAGCTCCAGCAGCGCCTCCAGCATTTTGAACAGGGGCGCCAGGAACGTCTCTTTTTTATACCCGGCCAGATAGCGCCCTAACCGTTTCACGCGGCGAAGCGCTTCACGGCGTTGCCGGTGACCACCCTGACAAGCACTGTCAGAAAGCGGGCCAGGGCCTTGTTTTCATAGTATTCCTCAAAGTAGTTGTAATCCACGCCGGGGGTGTTGATCACGGGGGTGGTCTCCGTGCCCAGCCCCAGGTCGTACAGCTGCCGCAGCACCACAGCCGCGATGGCCTCGTTGCCCGCCGCGTTGGGGTGGACGCAGTCGGCCGCCAGCCGTTCCGGATGACCGTTCATGGCGGGGGAGATATCGCACCGATGCACCTTCCCGGGGTGCTCGTCCGCGTATTTTTCGATCATGGCGTTCACCCGGCCGGAGCAGGCCTTGTAGATGTGCGCCGCAATGCCGTACCACACGCAGTAGACGTTCTGCAGCAGGATCGTCGCGTCGGGGTTCAGCGAACGGATCTCCTCGATGATGGCGCAGAGGTTGCCGTAGAAGTTCTCCGCGATGGCGTCCAGCTCTTTGCCGTTGACCATAAAGAACGCGCCAACCGCCAGCTTGTACACGTCGTCATTGGCGAAATAGTCGTTGGCGCCGATGGAGATGCTGATGATATCCGCCT
>CAMJYF010000111.1 GCA_946409885.1 uncultured Clostridia bacterium
TTCGCCATCCAGTCCGGCCGCGAGGTGCGCATCATCGTAAAGCCGGAGCAGGTCTCCGACGACCGCATGGTGATCCTCGCCAGAGAGATCGCCAAGAAGATCGAGGACGAGATGGATTACCCGGGCCAGATCAAGGTGCATCTGATCCGCGAAAACCGCGTGTTCGATTACGCGAAATAAACGATCCTGAAAGGCCCCTGCCTCATCTGCGGTGGGGGCTTTTGATTAGTGGTTAGTGATTAGTGGTTAGTGATTAGTATTGAAATCTTTGTTGCGATGTGGATAAACAATCTGACCGAATGTCAATCATTCCTTTTTGTGTCCGCTGACAACACCGCCAATTGCTGATTCCCTCCACTTTTTTCCGTTGACCACTATCCATTAATCACTATCCACTAATCACTATCCACTAATCACTATCCACTAATCACTATCCACTAACCACTATCCACTAACCACTAACCACTATCCACTAACCACTATCACAAAAAAGGAGGCGCTATGCGGATCCTGTTCCTCGGGGACGTGGTCTCCGAACCGGGCTGTGAATTTGTCCGCAGAAAGCTGCCCGGATTCAAAAAGCTGCAGCAGATCGATTTCTGTATCGTCAACGGAGAAAACTCCGCCAAGGGCAACGGGATCACGCCCCAGTCGGCGGAGCATCTGCTGGCCTCCGGCGCGGACCTGCTGACCACCGGCAACCATGTATTCAAACGGCCGGAGGCGGAGCGGCTGCTGGACGAGGGCGTGCTGCCCGTGATCCGGCCCGCGAATTTTCACCGGTCCGCCCCGGGCAAAGGCGTGTGGGTGCTGGAAAAGCGCGGCCTGCGGCTGGGCGTGGCCAATCTCATCGGCCGGGTGAACATGGACCAGGCGGACGATCCCTTTGACTGCGCGGACCGTATCCTGAAGGACTTTGCCGACCAGGGCGTCCGCCATATCCTTATCGACTTTCACGCGGAGGCCACCTCCGAAAAGCGGGCCATGGGCTTTTGGGTCAACGGCAGGGCCAGCGCCCTGGTGGGCACCCACACCCACGTACAGACGGCCGATGCGCAGCTGCTTTCCGGCGGCACCGCCTACATTACCGACGCGGGCATGACCGGCGTGATCGATTCCGTGCTGGGCGTGAGCATCGAAAGCGCCACCTACAAAATGCGCACCGGGCTGCCGGTGCGGTTTGAACATCCGGAGGGAGATTGCTCCATGCAGGGCGCGGTGATCGAAACCAACCCCGCCACCGGCAGGGCCACCTCCATAGAAAGCTTTTGTATTGAATGATGAAACGATTTTTGTTCCCGCTCCGGCGGGCGCTGGCGCTGCTGCTGTGCCTGCTGCTGCCCCTTGCCATGAACGGCTGCGGGCCGGAGGAGCCGGAAGACGTCACCGAACCGGAAATCACCACGGAACCGCCCCCCGAAGTGCCGGAGGGCAGCGTCGCCGTGCCCTATCTGCCGGAGGACAGCCTGAACCCCTTCCGGATCGAAACGGTGATCAACGCGCCGCTGGTATCGCTTTACTGCCGGGGGCTGTACCGGCTGGATACCGGTTTTACCCCGGTGAACGATCTGGCCCAGTCGGAGATCGTCTCCACCGGCAACGTAAAAGTGAACCTGAAGCAGGGGCTGGTCTTTTCGGACGGCTCCCCCCTTACCGCGCAGGACGTGGTATATTCTTACGGGCTGGCGAAGGAATCCGTCCTATACCGGGAGCACCTGAACAATATGGAATCCTGCGCCGCGCCGGACGACATGACGGTGCTGTTTACCCTGGACCACCCGGATGTGAACGTGTTGAACGGCCTGCTCTTCCCGGTGGTAAAGGAAGGCACGGCCGACACAAAGGACGCGCTGCCCGTCAGCTGCGGGCCTTATCAGTTTACGCAGGACGGCATTCGCCTGTCGCTGACCTGCAACACTCGCAGCGGGGAGGACCTGCCCCCCGTGGGCACGGTGCGGCTGACGGAGGTGACGGAGAACACGGTGCTGGAATCGCTGGTGGATTCCGGCGACGTGAACTTCTGCTGTTCCGATCTTTCCCGTGGCAGCGCCAAGCGCACCTATTCCTCCGCCACGGATATCTACCTGAACAACCTGGTGTTCATCGGCATGAACCGGAAGAACGTCAACCTGGGGGCGGCGGATCTGCGCCGCGCGCTTTCGCTGGCGCTGGACCGGCAGGAGATCGTCTCCGCCGGGTTCCAGAGCTTCGCCCGGGCCGCCGCGCTGCCCTTCAACACCTCCTGGAAGGCGGTGGCGGATTCCGCCGTGGCCGCCGGGATCTCCTTCAACGCGGATAACGCCGCGGCCGACGCCCTCCTGAACGCCTACGGGGCCGGGACCGGCGGCGAACCCTGCTACCTGACGCTGCTGTGCCCGGAGGACAACAGCTTTCTGCGCAACACGGCGGGCGTGATCGTCCGGCAGCTGGCCAAAAACAACATCGACGTGACCGTGGAGACCGTGGACCGGTACGACTACCGGGAACGGCTGGCCACGGAGGATTTCGACTGCTACCTGGGCGAGATCAAGCTGAGCCCCACCATGGACCTTTCACCGTTTTTCAGCTACGACGGCGCGGCCATATACGGCATTGACCCGGAGGAGGGCGAGCTGGGCGAGCGCTACGAGGCGTACCGGGGGGGCGAGCTGCCGCTGGACGATTTCCTGACCTCCTTTGTGGCGGAAACGCCCTTTATCCCCCTGTGCTTCCGCAACGGCAGAATGTGTTACACCTCCGATATCACCGCCGTTTCCGGCGTTTCGGAATTCAGCGTTTTCGGGCAGATCGCCGGCTGGCAGGTGGATACGGAGCACGCCCACGGCTAACGGCGCCGCGCGCCGTTTCAGTCGCAAGCCGCAAGTCGTAAGTCAAGTCGTAAGTCGTAAGTCGTAAGTCGTAATCAGAGACGCCCTTTGGCGTTCCTGTTAAACACAGAAGGAACGCCTCCGCCGTTTTACAAAAACATCTTTTCCTCACAACTTCCGACTAACCACTAACCACTATCCACTAACCACTAACCACTAAAAAGGAGGCCGCCTATGAAGCCGTTGTTTTTATTCACCAAGGATACCAAAGGGCCGGGCTACGTGCCCAACAACCAGATCTTCGCCTACGCCTCAGGGCTGACGGGGCAGAACATCTCCTATTCCTACGTTTCCGGCTGGCTGCGGTATTTCTGCATCAACATCCTGCACATCGATTCGCTGAAGGTGGGCTCCATCTTCTCCGCCAGCTATGTGTGGGACGCCATCAACGACCCGGTGGTGGGCGCCTACGTGGACCGGCGGAAATACAGGCCCTATCACAAGCTGCGGCCCTACCTGCTGTGGTGCCCGCCGCTGATCGGCCTGCTGATCGCCGCCATGTTCTTTGACGTGAACTTTTCCGAAAACGGCAAGGTGGCGTACATCCTGATCCTCTACTTCGCCTTTGACCTGATCTACTCCTTTCAGGACGTGGGCCTGTGGGGCATGATCGCCCTTTCCTCCCCCCATTCGGAGGAGCGCTCCCGGGTGGCCCAGTGGGTTTCCATCGGCGCGGGGGCCGGCGGCGCCATCGTGGGGCTGTTCCAGCAGCTGCGCAGCATGATGACCGGCGCGGGCATACGGGATATGACCGTGTTTTTGATCTTCGGCTTTGTGTTCGGCCTGGGCGGCGAGCTGCTTTCCATGAACGCCTACCGCATCAAAGAGCTGGTGGCCACCGACCCGCCCCAGAAGGAGAGCGTCTGGCAGTCGCTGGCGGTCATCCGCCACAATCCCACGCTGCTGCTGATCTCCTTCGCCCGGCTGTCGCAGGAGTGCAGCCCCAAGGTGCAGAACGCCTATTTCTTTGAAAACTGCACCCATTACCGGATCGGCAATACGCAGATCAGCGGGCAGAACGCGGAATTCCTCTACGGGCTGTTCGGGGGCATTCCCGGGGCGGCGGCGCAGTTTTTCGCCAACAAAATCGCGGAGAAGATCGGCGGTATGAAGCGCATTCTGCTGATCTCCCAATCCGCCTCCATCCTCATCCGGGTGATCACCTTCTTTATCGGGTACGATTCCTTCCCCAAGTTCATCATCATGACGCTGCTGATCTCCTTTGTGAACCTGCCGGGCTCCCTGATGGATATCGCCCACCGGTCCCTGACCAGCGATTCCATCGACGAGCTGGAGCTGAAGACCGGCCTGCGCACCGAGGGCGTTTCCTTCAGTATGCAGAATTTTACCAGCAAGATGCGCAGCGGCGTGGCCACGCTGATTGAGGGCGTGCTGCTGAAAAGGCTGGGCTACGACAGCTACCGCAAGGAGCAGGGCCTGCCCCAGAGCGAAACCTTTTTGAAATGGCAGTGGCCCATGTTCTGCCTTGGCCCCGTGGTGGGGGCCGTCCTTTACCTGATCATCATCAGCTTTGTAAAAGACGACAAAAACCGCCGCGCGGAGGTGGAAAGGCAGCTGAAGGAACGGAGAGCGGCAAACGAAGAGCGGAGTGCGGAGAGCGGAGAGCGGAGATAACTACAAATCAACAGCAAAACACCTTGGGCAGGCTTTCCCGTCCAAGGTGTTTTTTCTATACGTTTCTATACGCGGCGGTATCAGTACCCGAAATAGGTTTCGCAGTAGCGGAACAGGGTGTTGTCGTAGGTCTTTTCGCTGAGGGGATCCAGCAGCAGGCCGTGGCCGGACAGGGGGTAGAAGACGTAGTCGTAGCCGCTCCCGTTCTCGCCGAAGGTATCGCGGAAGGCCTTTTCCATGGCCTGCCGGTTGCCCGGCGTTACGATGGGGTCGTTGCCGGCGTAGGCGAACAGGGAGGGCATGGTATTTTCATTCACATAGTACACGGGGGAGATCTCCTTGCTCAGGCGGTCCGCCTCACCGTTTTCCTTCATCTCATCGGTGACGGTAACGCCGGTGAGCATGGTGGTCAGCGAATAGGAGACGTCGCCCCAGGCGGCCGTGGTCAGATCGGCGGGGCCCACCCGGTTGGCGGTGAAGGCCAGCGCAATGGGGGAGGTCTCCGGGCGGGTGTAGCTGTACAGCATGGAGATGTGCCCGCCGGCGGAATACCCGGCCGTGGCCAGTTTGGTGATGTTCAGACCCTTTTCCTCACCAAAATCCTTGATGGCCTGAATGCAGGCCCCCACCTCGTCCAGCATGGTGTAGACGGTCACGTCCGTGGCGGTACCGTTGACGCAGAGGGAATAGCTCATGGTGGCGGCAACGTAGCCCTTCATGGCGATCTTTTTGCAGTGGGCCGCCATATCCTCCTTTTCGCCGCCCGTCCAGGAGCCGCCGTGGATGTACAGCACGCAGCCGTTATACTCCCGGTCGTAGGCGCTTTTTGGCACGTAAACGGTGACCAGGTCCCGCTCGGCCTCGCCGTAGCGGATATTTTCATACACGTCGAATTTTTGGCCGATGAGACCGAACATGGTCTGCAGCATCAGCATGATCGTCAGCAGTAATCCCAGTACTTTTTGCATCGTCAGTTACTCTCTTTCTGTTGTTGTTTTTGGTCATTTTCTCTTCCCGTTCCGGGGGACTGCCTATTCTGTCCGCCATTCCTCCCTTCCCACCGTAAACCGGAACACGTCCCGGTCGTTATCGCCGGCGATGAGGGACACGGCGCGCCGGTTGCAGTTGTACACCGCGCTCCACAGGGTGACGACGGGCCAGCCGCGCTTATGGCGGTATTGCAGCCGCACCCGGCGCAGCAGGTCCAGGCATTGCCGCTCGCTCAGGCGGGCGCCGGAGGCGGTGAGGGTTTCGTTCAGGCAGCGCAGGCGGTAGCCGCCGGGCCGCTTGACCGCGGGGCCGCGGGGGTCGATGTAGCCGTTAGTGACGGCAAGGAAGGGCAGGCCGTCCGCCGTGTGTTTTTCGGGGTACAGCACGGTCATTTCGTTATGGATGTATTCCACCAGCGCGCAATGGCCGCCCGCGTCCGCCAGCAGAAAGTGGTAATCCACCCCAAAGGCGGCGCGCATATCGTAGCGGCGGAACAGCGAGAGGGCCTCCTCCACCGTGGCGGCCTTGTCCAGCACGGCGCGGATCATCAGCGTGGTGGTGACGGGCGTTTTGCCGGTGCGCTGGGCGGTGGCCTGGGTCTTCAGCTCGTTGACCTCAATGGCCAGCCCCTTTTCGTTCATGCCGTCCACACAGCAGAAGGGGGCCAGCAGCGCCCCGCGCCAGCCGGTTTTGTCCCGGGGGCGGTCGTAGCCGCAGGCCATAAAGTTGCAGTCCACAAAGGCGACGCTTTGGTAGCCGCCCGCCGGGGCGCAGCGCAGCGCCATCACCGGCGCGGCCTTGTAGTCGAAATTGCGGCCCATCAGGTGGTCGCCCTTTTCATTGTACGCGTCAAAGGCGGAGCAGGCGAAGCCGCCGTCCTGCAAAGGCGGCAGTTTGTCGCCGCAGAACAGATTGGCCGACACCTTGGCGAACAGATCCGCCGTGTTGGACGCGCCTTTTTCCAGCAGCGCGTCCAGCCGATAGTCGTAGCGGCATTCCATCAGGTACAGGTCCCGGTCGATCTGCCGGACGGA
>CAMJYF010000112.1 GCA_946409885.1 uncultured Clostridia bacterium
TCAGCTCGGAATCCACCTGATTCTTCGGGCAGCCGAGGGAAATAAAACCTATTTTTTGCATGTTGTGTTCTCCGATCTAAAAAAGATGAAAGATGAAAGATGAAAGTCGGAAGCCCTGCGGGCTTGAAATTATGAATTTGTTTCGTCAAGCTTTTTCAGGTCTTCTACGCTTTTCAGTCCGGTGATTGTCCGCATCTGCGTCCGCGCCAGGGCGTTCAGCTTTCTTGCCCTGCTGTGAATATCTTCGCCCTGTTCAATCAAAATGGCGTTCGCGTTTTCCAGGTTGGAAAGAACAAGCAATTGCTCAATAGTGGCGTCGTCCCGCAGATTTGCCTTTTTGTTGTTGGTCTCTTCCCGATACTGTTTGGCGGTTTTCCCGAACAGGGCGACGTTCAGCAGGTCGGCTTCGTCGGCGTAGATAAAACCGGCTTCCTTCTTTGTGATATCCGGCGGGATCAGATTCTCTTTTACGGCGTCGGTATGGATCCTGTAATTGGTTTTGGAAAGAAGGCGTTTGACATTCCAATCCAACGCCTGCATATGTTCATCGGACGCTTTCAGCTTTTGGTAATCCTGTATGATGTATAGCTTGAATTCCGGCGAGATCCAGGAGGCAAATTCAAAGGCGATATCTTTGTGGGCGAAGGTGCCGCCACCGTAACGACCGGATTTTGAACGGATACCAATCGCGTTGGTTGCTTTGATCCACTGCTGTGGAGAGAGGGTAAAAGCGTTTGCTCCGGACGCGAGTTTAAACTGGTCGAATTCGACCAGTTTAAATGCCGGATTGTGAATGGATTCCCATAAGCCTAAAAACTCGATGGTATTTCTGATTCTCATCCAATTCTTAATGACATCCGCAGGGGCAGTGCTGTTTTTGTAACGCGCGATATCTGTCAGGGAGAGAAAATCATCTGTATGCAGAGAAGAGATGACGGCAATTTCTGTGCCGTTGGCGCTGATTGTTTCGATAATCTCATTTTTCATGGCTGGTCTCCTCCTGTTATTATGTTGCTTTGTCAATCCCGGTCGCTTCCTCCGTTCAGCGAAATGCCCTGTTGTTCCATGGCGCGGCGGGCTTCGCTGAGGGAATACCCCGCGCTCAGCAATCTTCGCACGGCGCGGGCTTTGTCCTTTTCCGTGGCGCCGTCGGTGATCCGCATTTTCTCCAATAACTGTATGATACCCGAATCCCTGTCGATGTCAAGGGCCAAAACAGCGTTTTCGGCGGTATTTTTGTCCACGCCCCGCTGTTCCAGTTCCCGCCGGATGCGCTCCGGGGAAAAGGCTTTGCGGCGGAACAGCTCCTCCGCCAGGTCGGCGGCGTAGGCCGCGTCGTCGATCAGACCCGCTTCCCGGCACCGGTCCACGGCGCTCTGTGCCGCTTCGGCGTCGTATTTCTGCCGCAGCTTGCGCAGCAGCTCCTTTTCCCCGTGGGCGCGGGCGGTCAGCAGGCGCAGGGCGCTTTCGTGGGCGCGTTCCGCGTCGGAGGATGCTTTCAGTTCCGCCAGCTCCTCTTCGGTGATATTGTCCCCGTCCCGGAAGGGAAAAGAATGATAGACAAAAGCGGAAACGGCGAACCGAAATTCGCCGTCAGTAAAAATATTTACTTTTCCGTTCTTCCCCTGGGTGGTCGAAAACTCCATCCGTCAGTCCGCCGCGATGTCGATCTTGATCTTGGGCAGGCGGCCGTTGTTGGGGGCGATGGGCGCGGGAGCCTCGTCCTCCGCCGGTGCGGCCGGGGCGGCGGGCGCCTTGGTATCTTTTTTCTTGGCGGCGGGGTTAAAGCGCTCGTCGGCGCGGATCTTCGCCTCCACCTCGTTCATAATGTCCGGATGGCTTTCCAGAAACGCCTTGGCGTTGTCGCGGCCCTGGCCGATGCGCATCTCGCCATAGGAGAACCAGGAGCCGCCCTTGTGGATGATATCCAGCTCCGTGGCGATATCCAGGATCTCGCCCAGCTTGCTGATGCCCTTGCCGTACATGATATCGAACTCCGCCTCTTTAAAGGGCGGGGCCACCTTGTTTTTCACGATCTTGGCCCGGGTGCGGGAGCCGATGAACTCGTTGCCCGGGGCCTTCAGCTGCTCGATGCGGCGCACGTCAATGCGCATGGAGGCGTAGAACTTCAGGGCGCGGCCGCCGGTGGTCACCTCCGGGTTGCCGTACATCACGCCCACCTTTTCACGCAGCTGGTTGATGAAGATGACGATGGTGTTGGAGCGGGAGATGGCGCCGGCCAGCTTGCGCAGCGCCTGGCTCATCAGGCGGGCGTGAAGCCCTACGTGGCTGTCGCCCATGTCGCCCTCGATCTCCGCCTTGGGCACCAGCGCGGCCACGGAGTCGATGACGATCACGTCCAGCGCGCCGGAACGGGTCAGGTACTCGGCGATCTCCAGCGCCTGCTCGCCGTTATCGGGCTGTGAGACCAGCAGCGTGTCGATATCCACGCCCAGGTTGGCGGCGTATTTGGGGTCCAGCGCGTGCTCCGCGTCGATAAAGGCCGCTTCGCCGCCGGCCTTCTGGGCCTCCGCCACCACGTGCAGCGCCAGGGTGGTTTTACCGGAGGATTCGGGGCCGTAGATCTCCACGATGCGGCCCTTGGGCAGGCCGCCGATGCCGGTGGCCACGTCCAGCGCGATGGAACCGGTGGAGATGGCCGCCACATTCAGCGTGTCCGTCTGCCCCAGGCGCATGACCGCGCCCTTTCCGTACTGCTTCTCGATCTGCTGGAGAGCGGTTTCCAGCGCCTTTGCCTTGTCTGCCATTGAGTTGACCCGTCCTTTCAAGATGATAAAAACATTTGTTCGGTTTTTGTGAGCCTATTATACCGCAGCGGCGGGCAAAAATCAATACCCAATCGGAAGAATTCTCCGGTTTTTCCGGGAAAAGTACGATACAAGGTACACTTTGTGCAGAACGGACAAAAAACGCCGCGTGTGATTATTGCTTTTTTACAAAAATGGGCCGCCTTTTCGGTTTTTGCTTGCTATCTTTTTCTATAAGGTATAAAATATAAAAGGCATATTTTCATATTTGACTGGAGGAACCAATGATGAACCGACCGTTCATAAAAATGCTCAGTGTTTTATTGACCATCCTGCTGGTTCTCGGCGCGGCGCCGCTTACGGCGCTGGCGGCGGGCGGCGCGATGGCGCACAGTAATTTTACGCCCGTCAATACCTATATCCCGGACAACTACATTGCCCCCGCCCTCAGTGAGGCGGAAGCGGATGCGCTGGCGTCCGACGGGGAAGAGGCGGCCCCCAGTTATTCTCTGCGGGCGGAAAACCTGCTGCCCCCCGTGCGGGACCAGAACCCCTATGGTTCCTGCTGGGCTTTCGCCACCGTTGGCGCGGCGGAATCCAATCTCATCAAAAAGGGCCTGGTCAGCAAAGACGACGTGGACCTTTCCGAGCTGCAGTACATCTACTATACCTATAACGCCGCGGTGGACCCCCTGGGCAACATGAACGGCGACTACACCCAGATCACCGAAAAGGACGACGTGCTGAACGCGGGCGGCAACTCCCGCTTTTCCACCAACGCCCTCACCCGTTGGACGGGCCTTGCCGATGAGGACATGATGGTGTATGAAGAGGACGACGCTTTCTTCTATGATTACAAATTCAACGACGAGTATGCCCAGGACTTCGACAAATACCACGCCGAGGGGTTCCGCGCGGTGAACGTGAGGAACAATCCCGAGCTGGTAAAGCAGTGCGTTATGGAATACGGCGGCATGATCTGCAACTATTACAGCGACTCCGCCAACTACGGTCCCGGCAGTAAAAACTACTATTCCACCAATCACACGGGCAGCACCAACCATGCGGTGATGATTGTGGGCTGGGACGACAACTACTCCAAAACCAAGTTCAGAACGTCCCCCGAAAACGACGGCGCGTGGCTGATCCGCAACAGCTGGGGCGACTGGTGGGGCGACAACGGCTATTTCTACCTGTCCTATGAGGATACGTCCCTTTCCAGCACCGTTTATGCCTTCGATATGGCCACGGCGGACAACTTCGATTACAACTATCAGTATGACGGCGGCCAGTCCAGCGGCACCATCAAGACCGACGGCATGGTGAACGTGTTCACGGCCCAGAGCGACGAGGTGCTGAAGGCTGTCAGCGCGACCTTCATGAGCGATACCTTCGTCAACTACACGGTGGATATCTATCTCAACCCCCAGGGGACGGATTTCCTCAACACCGGCAAGCCTGTGGCGGCCGCCCATACCACGGGCAGCACCACCTACGCCGGCATGTACACCATCCGTCTGAACGCGCCCGTCTCACTGAAGAAGGGCCAGAAGTTCGCTGTCGCCATCAAGGCGAAAAACGCGGACGGCGCCGCCGTCAATATGGCGTATGACAAAACCAACAAGGTCAACGACTGGATCACCCATATCGCCGTCTATGAGCCCTGCGAGGGCTACTTCATCTATGGCGGCAGCAACCTGCGCAGCATGGTCAACCGGGGCGCGCCCCGCATCAAGGCCTATACCGATACCGCCGGCGTGCCCAACCCCGAGGCGTTCGACGCCAGCCTTTCCGGCGATACCGTGAACATGACCTGGAACGCCGTGGAAGGCGCGCAAGGCTATGAGGTCTACGGCGGCGCGGACAACAGTGAATACGCCCTGCTGGCCACCGTTACCGAACCCACCTATTCCTGCCCCGCCGCGGGCGACGGCCTGTTCCTGAAGTATAAGGTCCGGGCGGTGAAGGACGGCGAGACCGGCATCTTCTCCCGCAGCGACGGCGTCCGGGTGCCCCTGTCCGGCAGCGCCCGCGTTACCTCCGTCGCCCTGGACGATATCACCCTGGGCGAGTATGAGACGAAGGCTTTAATCCCCACCTTCAATGAGGGCGCGGTGGATACGGCCGCTGCTTACAAGGTGGCCGACGAAAGCATCGCCAAGATCGATCAGGACGGCAATCTGGTGGGCGTAAAGGCCGGCGAGACCACCGTCACCGTGACCCCGCGTTCCGGCTACGCCACCGCCGAGGCCAAGGTCACCGTTACGAAGCATACCGTCCACACCTATGTGGATTACGCGGCAAAGGCCGCCACCTGCACCGAAAAGGGCTACACCGATTACACCGCCTGCTCCGTGTGCGGCAAGGTAAAGACCGCCGGGACCGTCATCGAGGCGCTGGGCCATACCCCCGTCGCCATTGAAGCGGTGCCCGCCACCTGCCTTGAAAAGGGCAGCACCGCCGGGCAGTATTGTTCCGAATGCGGTGCGGTCCTGATCTTCCCGGAGGAGACGGACCTGGCCCCCCATACCAAGCTGGTCACCAGGGAGGCCAAGGCGGCCACCTGCACCGAGGACGGCTGGACCGAGGCCGCCGAGTGCGAGGTCTGCGGAGAGCCCATCAGCGTCAGCGAGCCCATTGAAGCGCTGGGTCACGACAATAAGGTCGTCAAAGCCGCCAGAGAGGCCACCTGCATCCGGTACGGTTGGACGGAAGAGCTGAAGTGCCGCCGCTGCGGCGAGGTACAGAAGGCCGAAAAGATCCCCGAGCTGGGTCATACCCCCGCCACCATTACGGACGCCATCCCCGCCACCTGCCTCACCCCCGGACGCACAGCCGGTTACCAGTGTACCCGCTGCAACGCCGTGATCCAGGCCTCCGCCAAGGTTTACGCCACGGGCCACAGCCCCAAGACGGTCATTGAGGCCGTCGCCTCCACCTGCACCGAAAAGGGCCACACCGCGAAGATCGTCTGCGGCAACCCCGGCTGCGACTACGTCTATCAGGAGAGCGAAGAGCTGCCCCTGGCGGAGCACGTTTCCGTTCTGTCCAAAGCGGCGGTGGAGCCCACCTGCACCGAGGACGGCGCCACGGAGGAATACGTCTGCAAAAACTGCGGCGAAGTGCTGGTTGCCAGTGAAACGGTCCCGAATAAGGGCGGCCACGTGGCTGTCGTCACGCTGGAGGCCAAGGAGCCCACCTGCGTGAAGGTGGGCCGCACCGCGGAGGAGACCTGCTCCGTCTGCGGCGAGCTGCTTACCCCCAGCGAGGAGGTCCCCGCCAAGGGCCACACCTACGTCACAGAGGTCACTGCCCCCACCTGCACGGAAAAGGGCTACACCACCTACACCTGCACCGTGTGCAACGCGGCCACCAAAAAGGACTTTGTGGAAAAGCTGCCGCACGTTGACGAGGACGGCGACGGTTACTGCGATACCTGCGGCGGCAAAATGAACGCCGACGGCGGCGTGACCGCGCCCGAATCCCAGCAGGCCAAGGACTTTATCGACAATCTCCTTGCCTTCCTGCGGAAGGTAGTCAACTTCTTCAAGAGCATTTTCGTAGAATAAGCAACCCCACGATCATCCGCCGCTTCGGAAACGACGACCGTTTTCGGGGCGGCGGAAGCGCGTAAGGCGCGGGGTGGGGATGTTATGATGAAACAAACAAATTGGCAGCTTGTCGAGGTCTTCTGTTGGCGCGCCGCAGGCATATAATGTAGCGCGGCTCCGTGAGCCGCCC
>CAMJYF010000113.1 GCA_946409885.1 uncultured Clostridia bacterium
TCTCTTTTCCTGTTTCCATTGCTGCAGATCACGCATCGCGTACCGTTTCATGCGCAAGCCTCCTTTGCCCTCTGTAACAGTAGTATACCCGAAAAAAAACGGGATAGCAAGCAAAAAATCACAGAATTTTTTATAATTCCGTGATTTTTCTCACACAATCCTTTAAAATTCCGTGATTTTCTCACATAATTCGGATCATTTGGGACGTTACCGTTTTAACTTTTCACTTTCAACTTTCTCTTTCATCCCTCATTCCACGCCCCGCACCTCGCACCGTTCCACAAACGGGGCGGCGCGGCGGGCCATTTCGCGCATTTCCTCCGCCGGGACTTCGCTGTACCCCTCGCCGATCAGCGCGCCGGAATCCTTAAAGGCCTGCAGGTAATACCGTTTCGCCCCACCGATCCACCGGGCCGCTGCCTCAATGTCGTCGGCGGTGTGAAATTCTTTCACCACCGTGGTGCGGAACTCATACTCGATCCCGCTTTCCATCAGCAGGCGGACGCTCTTTTCGATCTTGTTCAGATCCACGTCTTCCAGCCCGCAGGTAAGGGCGTATTTTTCGGGGCGGTTTTTGATATCCATGGCCGCGTAGTCGACCAGCCCCGCGGCCAGCAGTTCCGCCAGCCGGTCCGGGAAAAAGCCGTTGGTATCCAGCTTCACGGCAAAGCCCCGGTCCTTCACCTTTTGCAGAAAGCCGCCGATATCCTTTTGCAGCAGCGGCTCGCCGCCGGTGACCGCCACCCCGTCCAGAATGCCTCTGCGTTTCTCCAGCAGGGAAAAGATCTCCTCCTCCGCAAAGGGCTCGCTGCCGTTGGGCTCCAGCACCAGCGGCGCGTTGTGGCAGAAGGGGCAGCGCAGGTTGCACCCGCCCGTAAACACCGTGCAGGCGGTGTGGCCGGGGTAATCCAGCAGCGTCAGTTTTTGCAGGCCTTGTATGTTCATGGTGAGCCTCCCCGTTGTTTTGCCCCATTATATATTTTTTGCGCGGGGCTGTCAATCTTCTGTTTGACATTCTTGTCGCAATATAATATGATATAAGCATCACACTTGACCGGGAGGCTTATCCATGACAGCGCTTCAGAAACTCAGAACCTTCTTCCTGCTGCCCCTTATCCTTCTCACGCTGGTCGCCACGCCCAGGGCGGCGGATACCGACACCGCGAAATTCGTTTCGCAAAAGGTGTACGTAATGGAACAGGCCCTTGCCATGGGGCAGGGGATCACCACCGACGGCACGTATTTCTACACCTCCGGCGCGGCCACCGGCCTGCATGTGACCTATCTGGGAAAGATAGAGATCGCCACCATGACCATGGTGGACAAGCGCCTGAACCCCCTGCCGGACGTCTGCGCCGCGCGGGGCAACAACCACATCGGCGGTATCAGCTGGTATAACGGAAAAATCTACGCCTCCGTGGAGGGCGGCGACGTCTGCCGCGCCTGTATCGCGGTGTATGACCCGGCAACGCTGACCGCCACCGGGGAGGTATACGACCTGCCGAACGATATCTTTGACGACGGCATTCCGTGGCTGGCGGTGGACCCGGCGACCGGGTATCTCTACGCCTCCCGATGGAACCACGCCAAAACCGTTTACGTCTACGATGTGAACGACGGTATGCGGCCGGTGAAAGAGCTGCCCCTGACAGGCCTGGGCGAGCTGGACCGCATCCAGGGTGGCGAATTCTGCGCCGAGACCCTGTACCTGGGCCAGGACAGCAAGGACGCCGGAACGATGAAGCGGCTGCTGGCGCTGGATACCGCCACCGGCGAAGTGACCGTGGCCGCCGAACGGAATGTGGGCGGCACGAATATCGAGGCCGAGGGCATGACCTTCCTGCTGAAAGACGGCGTCCCCTGCCTGTACGTGCTGGATTACAACAAAGCCGTGGCCATCTTCCTGCGGGAGTATACGCTCGGGCAGTAAACATGCCCCTTTATTATGCCATAAAACAAGCAAGAAAAGGAATCGTACGCAATGACCAATCAGAAAAAACGCAAAGCATTATTTGAAAAGCTGGAGGAGATCGAAGCCTATGCCCGCTGCATCGGCAAGGTGCAGTTCGATATGGAATGCTGCGCCCCGCCGGAGGGGCTGGAGCAGGCCGGGGAGGATATGGCGATACTGGGCAAGCGGGTGTTTGCCCTCACCCACGACCCGGACTATATCCGCCTGCTGACGGAGCTGCACGAAAACCATGAGGGCCTGACCCCGGTGCAGGTCTCCGCCGTGGAGCATCTGTGGGAGGACTACGCCCGGGAAAAGAACCTGACGCCGGCCTTCGCCTACGAATGCGACCTGGCCGCCAACAAGGCCTACGCCGACTGGCTGAAGGCCAAGCAGGCCAAGGATTTCTCCCTGTTCCGGGATTCCTTCGCCGCCGTGATCGCCAACACCCGCAAGGCGGTTTCCCTGCGGGACGAGCAGAAGGCCACCGTCTACGACACCCTGCTGGACGACTACGAAAAGGGCCTGACCGCCGAGCAGTTGGACGGATTTTTCGCCGCGCTGAAGGCCCGGGTGCTGCCGCTGGTAAAGCGCATTCAGGCGGAGGGCAAGCCCATCCGCACGGACTTCCTCTCCCGGCCGGTGTCCATTCCGCAGCAGGAGGCCTTCTCCCGCTGGCTGCTGGAGCAGGAGGGCCTGCGCAAGAGCGCCCTGGTGCTGATGACCACCGAGCATCCCTTCACCGACCACTACGGCCCCCACGACGTGCGGGTCACCACCCACTTTTATGAGGACAGCTTTGTCTCCAATATCTTTTCCACCCTGCATGAGGGCGGCCACGCCCTGTTCATGCAGAACGAGCCCATGGAGTTCTACGAGAACCACGCCGCCGACCGCATGACCAGCTCCATGCACGAGTGCATCTCCCGCTTTTATGAGAACATCGTGGGCCGGAGCGAAGCCTTCATCAACTATATGACCCCCGCCCTGCGCCGGTACAGCGGAAATATCTTTGACGATATCACTCCCCGGGAGCTGTTTGAGGCGGTGAACGTGGCGGAGCCGAATCTGGTGCGCATGGAGGCGGACGAGCTGACCTACGGTATCCACATCATGATCCGCTACGAGCTGGAAAAGGCCTTTGTCAACGGCGAAATCACCGCCGACCAGGTACCGGCCCTGTGGAACGCGAAATATAAAGAGTATCTCGGGCTGGACGTGCCGGACGACGAAAAGGGCTGCCTGCAGGATATGCACTGGACGCAGATGTACGGCTACTTCCCCAGCTACGCCCTGGGCAACGCCTATGGGGCGCAGATTCTGCGGGCCATGCAGAAGGATTTTGACGTGTTCGCCGCCATTGAACAGGGCGAATTGAAAAAGGTCAGCGGCTGGCTGACAGAAAAAGTGTTTTCCATCGCCTCCGTCTCCACCGTGGACGAATGGCTGAAGGCCGTCACCGGCGAGGGCTTCAACGTGAACTATTATCTGGATTATCTGGAGGAGAAGTTCACGAAGCTGTATGAGCTGGCATAAGAGGGCGGTGGATTGGGGTTTGTCGAGGGAACCCTGTAGGGGCGGGCACTGACCGCCCGTGGCCGTAATCATCTTGACCAGCTTCAATTTGAGGGTGTTTTACGGGCGGTCAGTGCCCGCCCCTACAGCGCGACAAATCCATATTTCCCAACACAAAAAAGGACTCACCCCATGGACTATGAGATCATCCGCAGCAACCGGAAGACGCTCGCGGCGCAGATCACGGCGAAAGGGCTTGTGATCCGCGCGCCGTATCGCTGCACGGACAAAGAAATCGCGGCCTTCGTGGAGAAGAACCGCGATAAAATCGAAACATATATGGAACGGGCCAAAGCCCGGCGGGAGAGTCTGCCGGACGAACCGCGGCTGACTATGGAAGAGATCCGTCAGCTGGCGGAGCAGGCGTTGACCTGCATCCCGCAAAGGGTGGCGTATTACGCGCCGCTGGTGGGCGTCACCTACGGCAAAATCACCATCCGCAACCAGAAAAGCCGGTGGGGCAGCTGCTCTTCCAAGGGCAACCTGAATTTCAACTGCCTGCTGATGCTCTGCCCGCCGGAAGTGCTCGACAGCGTGGTGGTGCATGAGTTGTGCCACCGCAAGGAGATGAACCATTCCCCCCGCTTCTATGCCGAGGTGCGCCGGGTGTTCCCGGAATACGACAAATGGCACGGCTGGCTGAAGGAACACGGGGAGGCGCTGTTGGCCCGGATGACGGGGTAACTATATAATAATCATATCATTTTTTCGCGCAAAAAACAAGCCTGTACTTTTTCGGTATCTTGTGGTATCATATTTGCCATAAATGAAAAAAGAGGGATTGCGATGGAAGCGTATGAACTGGCTTACTGCGAAGAGGTTGGCGCTTATCTGGAGGCGGAAGCGGCACGCCTGCGGGCGGAAAGCGCCTTGCTGAAGGCGGAAATGCGGGAGGCCGGCCGGCAGTTCGCGGCGGAAAATCCCTACGGCGCCCTCTACCAGAGCGCTTACAGCGTGGCCACGGAGGCGGGCGAGCACGTGGCCGAAATGGAAAAGAAGCTGGCGCGCGCCGAGCATTCCCTGGCGGAGGCGGCGTATCTGGAAAAGCTGCGCCAATCCCCCTACTTCGGCCGGGTGGATTTTTCGGAAGACGGCCAGGCGGCGGAGGCCTATTATATCGGCCTGCGCACGCTGTTCCGCGGGGAGGATTCCCGCATCCTCACCTACGACTGGCGTGCCCCCGTCAGCTCTTTGTTTTACGCCGGGGAGGTGGGGGAGGCCTTCTACCGGGCGCCGGGCGGCAGGGTGGCGGGGGAGATCTCCCGCATCCGCCAGTACCAATTCCGGAATGGCCGCCTTGCCGCCTGCTGGGACGCGGACCTGCGCATTGACGACGCCTTGCTGCGGGACGTGCTCTCCGGGGCCGCCTCCCGGCGGATGCGCACCATCGTCAGCACCATCCAGCGGGATCAGAACCGGGCCATCCGGGCGGATTCCTCCCAAAGCCTGGCGGTGTTCGGCCCTGCCGGGTGCGGCAAAACCAGCGTGGGCATGCACCGGCTGGCGTGGATGCTGTACGAGGCCCGCGCGGATCAACGCGCGCCGGACCTGCTGATGTTCACCGCCAACGAGGCCTTCCGCGCCTACGTTTCCGGCGTGCTGCCGGAGCTGGGCGAGCAGGAGATCCGCGCCTGCTCCTACGCCGATCTGTTCAAAACCCACCTGAAGGGCTACGCGGTGGAGGAGGCTCTTTCCCAGACGGAGGCGCTGTTGGCCGGGGACCTGCGGCGGGAGCGGAACGTGCAGGCCCTGTACGACCCGGAATTCACCGCCTTTGCGGAGGAATCGCTGCTGGCCCTGCCCGGCCGGTTCCGCACGCTGGCCCTCTTTGGCGAAACGGTGCTGTCCGCCGCGTCGCTGAAGGAAAAATATAACGGCTTTCCGCCCGATCTGCGGGTGGGGGGCCGTCTGTCGCTGCTGCAAAGCTGGGCGCGGGAAGAGATCCGCCATTACTTTGCCGCGCGCAAAAAGGAGATCTACCGGGCGGTGATGCGGTCCACCCCGCTGGATGAATCCACCGACGCGGCCTACGCGAAGCTGAGGGACCGCTTCCTGAAAAACGCGGAGGACATGATCGCCTCCGCCGTCATTACCGATCCCGCCGTGCTGTGCCGCCGCCTGTTCGCGGCCCACTACGGGGAAAACGAGGCGCTGGAGGCCCTGAAGCGCCGCCTGGACGAAAAAAAGCTGTACTATGAGGACGCGGTGCTGCTGCTGTTTTTGCTGGCCGCCCTGGGCCTGTGCCGGGAAAAACGGCCGCCGTCGCACATCCTCATTGATGAGGCGCAGGACTACGCCCCGCTGCAGCACCAGACCCTTCGGCTGCTGTACCCGGGTACGGTGTTCACCGTGCTGGCGGACGTCAACCAGGGCATTGTACCCGCCGCCGACAGCCTGAACGCGGAGGCCATCGCCGCCGTCTACGGGGCGCGGCCCTTTTTCATCAATAAAAGCTACCGCAACACCCGGCCCATCGGCGAGTTCGCCAAGCGGTTTCTGCCCGGCGCGGATTATGAGCTGTTCGACCGGGACGGCCCCGCCCCGGTGTTTGTGGAGGAGGCGGACGCCCCCGCCGCGGCGGCGGACATCGTGGCCGGTCTGCCGGAAAGCTGCCGCTCCGTGTGCGTGATCCTGCCCACCGTAACGGAGACCAAACGCTTTTACGCGGCGCTGAAAAAGCTGCTGCCGGACTGCGCCGCCGTGACGGACGCGAAAACCGTTGCCGACGCCCGTGTGCTGTGCCTGCCTGTGGCGCTGGCCAAGGGCATGGAGTTTGACGCGGTCATCATCCCGGCGTTTGACGAGGTATCGCAAAACGCCCGCGTGGCCTACATGATGACCACCCGCGCCCTGCACAGGCTGTACCTGCTGCGCTGATAAAGGGGGATTTGTCGGGGCGACGCGAACCCCGTAGCGCGGCTCCGTGAGCCGTTCTCGCCTGCCGGCTCGGTCGGTGCTTCTGCTTCGCAGAGGTGCCCACC
>CAMJYF010000114.1 GCA_946409885.1 uncultured Clostridia bacterium
GCCGCTCTGGATGGGAGCGAAATCGTTCAGGGCCTTGGTCATGGGGGCCAGGCAGTTGGTGGTGCAGGAAGCTGCGGAGATGATCTGATCGTCAGCGGTCAGGGTGTTCTCGTTGACGGAGAAAACGATGGTCTTCAGGTCGTTGCCCGCGGGAGCGGAGATGACGACCTTCTTGGCGCCGGCGTTGATGTGGGCCATGCTCTTATCCTTGGAGCAGTAGAAGCCGGTGCACTCCAGCACCACGTCCACGCCCAGCTCACCCCAGGGGCAATCGTTGGCGTCTTTTTCCGCGTATATTTTCAGGGTCTTGCCGTCCACGGTGATGGTGCCGGCCTCGTCGTCGGCGCACACGGTGTGCAGACCTTCGCCGATTCTGCCGCAGTAACCGCCCTGAGCGGTATCGTACTTGAGAAGATGAGCCAGCATGGAGGGCTTGGTAAGGTCGTTGATGGCGACGATCTCATAGCCTTCCGCGTCAAACATCTGACGGAACGCAAGACGGCCGATTCTGCCGAAACCGTTAATAGCAACTTTAACAGACATGATAAATTCCTCCGTTTTTTGGACGCGCCGTTTTCGGCGCTCCTTAATTTTCCATGATAATTATACCAAAAATTTTTTTGTTTGCAAGCGATTTGTTAAAAAAATAACCCGCAGGAAAAATGTTTGGCGTTTGTGACATTTTCAACGGGTCTTTCAAAAAAAACTTACTGCATATTCACAATGCTCTGCGATTGGAATCCCGATAATCGATAGGTATGAAAAAAGGATTACACCGTGGAAAAGAAAGAACGCGAACGCTTTTTTTGTATTCCTTCGGTTCAAACCGCGCAAACAGCAGGTTGATCCCTATGGAAACAAGTATCATTATGAGTCCACCAATGAGCGCGGACTGTTGGTCATTGATCAGCCCGAGACCAATGAACAAATAGGATTGAAATCTTCCTGTAAAAGAAACGCTTTCGAAGGCAGGCTACGGGGACGCCGAGATCATCTGCGACGAATGGAACTACAATCCCATGGAAAACGACAAAATCGACCGCCGCTACGGCGCCAACCAGACCTCCATGCTGCTGATGTTCCAGAACGAGGGCCTCGATATGGCGCATTACTACGACGGAGACGACGACGGACAGTTGTGGGCCGGTCTGTTCGTGCACGGGCGGCAGCCTTCCTCCGCCTATTACGGATTCTGGGCGTTCGGGCAGTTATATCAGCTGGGGTCTCAGGCGGAGATCAAAAACATGCGGCTGGCCGACGACCTGTACGCGGTGGCCGCCACGGGCGCAGACGGACAGGCGCTGCTGATCGCGAACGTATCCGAAAAAAGAGACCGTCCCCTGAAGATCGACGCGGGCGATTACAAGGTTGACAAGTGCATGACGGTGAACGAAGCCTGCGAGTGGGTGGAAATCCCGCTGCCCGATCAGATCGAAAGCGGTTCCATGCTGTACGTCACGTTCAGGAAATAAACGCTTATCAACAAAGATGTTTGCCTGTTTCATAATCACGGTAAACACGCTGCCTGCTCCCGTCGAACTCGTCGGACCAGACCAGCTTAAAATCCTTTCCATGGGGAACGCGGGGAAAGCCCCCAGGGGAAAGCGTCATGAACAGGCTGATAAACACCGCGAAGACCGCCTTCATCATTGCCAGGAAATTCATATCATTATCTCCGTTTCTATACAAAATTCTTCCCTGTCCCGTATTGCGTCGTGGTACGGGATTTGGTATAATAAGGTGCGACGGACCTGATGAACGGCGGAGGTTTTCTCCCCTGCTCGCCGGGACGATCACGCGCTTTCAGAAGGCAACGCATGAATTTTACACTGTTTACCGATCCCGACAACGGCGATTACACCCTGCGGCCGGACGCGCCGGTATACGCGTTTTCGCCGGAATGGGAGCCCCTGCCCGTCGCGCAAATGGGCCGCGTGTCTGAATAAGCGACGCTTTCCCGGCGCCGACAGGCGCGACAAGATGGCATTGCCGAAGAAAAAAGGAGGCAAAAGTGATGAAAAAGACCATATCGTTGATCCTTGCTTTGCTGCTGGCGCTGGGGATGGCGTTTCCCGCCGCCGGTGCGGCATGTCCGGCAGACCCTTTGGAGCATATCGGTTTTCAGTTCGCCCCGGAAAAGGGCGAATACGCGGCCGGGGAAAGGATCCTCATCCATTGGAAGCTCTCCGTCACGGCTTTCGCGGCGTTTGAGGACGCGGATCTGTCCATGTCCTATTCCGCCTCCGACACCTATCTCACCGCAGGAGAAGTGTACGAACACTTCGACCGGCTGGATTACGGCGACGCGAGAACGTCCTCTTTCTCCCTGTTTGAGGATGAAAGCGTCGTGGCGCAGTCGGAACGGTTCGGGGGGCTGATCCGCCGGGTCGTGCGGTTTTTCGTGCATCTGTTCAGCCAGCTTTCACCGGCGCTGCGCCGGATGGACTACCGGAACAGGTGGCTGAAGGAAGACTTTTGCGCCGGCGTACAGGCCGCCTTTACCCCGCGGCGCCGCGTCACCGTCGGCGAATGCAACGTGCTTTACGACGGGCGGGAGATCACGTGCCGTTTCACGTTTTCCTATGGCAGATTCCGTACCGTTCCCTTGCTTCCGGCGGAAGAAACCGGACGGGCCGAGGGGCGCTATTCCGTCTCTGCTGCGATAAAGCCGGATAACACAGGCGTTTCCGGCCTGCTGTTCGGCGCTTCCTTTTCCGACGGCGCGGCGTCCGGCGGCCTCTTTTTCCTTGACGCGGTCAACGGACGGATGGGCCTGGCGAAACTGAATAACGGCGAGCCGACGATCCTTGCGGTGAAAAACGCGGCGCTGACCCCGGGGCAGGCGCACAGCGTCTCGCTGCATATCGCGGACGGCAGGCTGACCGCTTATCTGGATGAGACCGGAACGGAGCATTGGCCGGTCTTTGATCTTTTCGTTCCCTTTGGCGACGGCGGCGTCGGCGTTTGCGGCGGCGCGGCAGCTCCCGTGATCGGCGACGCGGAAGAACGCTTCTCCGGCGAGACCTACACGAACCCCCTGTATGAGGATTCCGCCGATCCCTACGTCCTGTATGACGACGGCGTTTATTATCTGTACGCCACCAACTGCCCCACGGGCTACTGCGCGTCCCGCTCCACCGATCTGATCCACTGGGAGCCGATCGGGCAGGTCGCCCATAAGGACGATATCTACGGCGACGAGAGCTTCTGGGCGCCGGAGGTATACCGATACCGGGGCCGGTATTACCTGTTTTATACAACGGACATGCACCTGGCGGTGGCGGTGGCGGATTCGCCGGAGGGACCCTTTGTGAAGACAAGCGACGCGCCGTTGTTTGAGCAGCGCGCCATCGACGGCAACGTCTTTTTTGACGACGACGGAAAGGCGTATCTGTACGTGGTGCATTACGATCAGTTCGGCGGCCAGCTGTGGGGCTATGAGCTGGCGGAGGACCTGACCTCCGTGAAACGGGAGACCGGCGTGCTGCTGGCGAAGGCGGAGGGCTGGGAGGACCGCACCATTGAAGGGCCCTGTATGATCAAGCATAACGGCGTGTATTACCTGACCTATTCCGGCAGCCAGTTTGAAAGCGTCAATTACGCGGTGGGCTATATGACCTCCGACAGTCCCCTGGGCCGTTTTACCCGGTACGCATATAATCCCATTCTGCAATCCACCTCGGATATCCACGGGCCGGGCCACCACAGCTTTGCGTACTCGCCCGACGGCAGCGAGCTTTTCATCGTCTACCACTGCCACTTCAGCTTAACGCAGCCTATGCCGCGAAAGCTCTGTATCGACCGGGTGAAATTCGTGCCAACCGGAAACGGGCCGGACAGAATGGTCGTGCTGGGCCCCACGGCGACGCCGCAGCCGATTCCGTTTGCCATGCCGGAAGCCGCCGACCCCATCGATACCGTCATACGCCTTACGGCGGAATGATCCGGCGGCCCGCCAGGCGGCAGGCGGCAGCGGGCGGCAAAAGGCAGCCATGCCTGCCATAAAAACGCGGAGGAAGGAACAATGACATGATCGACTATTGCGGATACGCGGATTATTTTGCCGCTGTTGATTTTTCTTTCCTACAGCGTGCGGGTTTACGGCAAAGGAACCGTTGACGGCATCGATTATTTTATCGGCGACAGGAAGGAACGGTTCTACGGCAGCGGCTATGAGGCCGCCGATTACTTTGCGCCGCTGGGGCTCGCCAACGCATTTTCCTCCAACCGCGTGTTTACGACGACACAGGAGACGCGCCTCGGCTTTCTGGGGGGCTTCTCTCCCACGCCGCTGGTCTTTTCCTTCCGCGTGGCGGGGCTCGACGAGCGCTTCCTGCTGGGGCTGGCGGCGCTGCCGGGCAACGCGTCCTTTGACGGGCTGACCTACATATGACGCACACCCTGCTGTCCGCCGACGCGGGCTGCCTGAACGCCGACGGGTTCAAAATCGATTTCGCCGACTGCATCCCCACCGAACCACATATGCGCATTCACGAAAAAGGCGTTTACGGCGTTTCCCTGATGTGTCGGTTGATGGAGCTGATCTATAACGAGGCGAAGCGCGCAAAGCCCGACGCCCTGATCAACACCAGCTGCTGCCATCCCCTTTTCGCGCGGTTTACCGATCAGGCGCGGCTGCACGACACCTACTTTGCGCTGCGCGATTCCGTCCGGATCATGCAGGACCGCGCCGCCCTGTTCCAAGCGGTCATGCCCGGCGTATCCATCGATACGGACGCCGGTTCCTGCGGGAGCCGCCGGGATTTTATGCGCTACGCCCGCGAGTGCGTCCGTTTCGGCGTGCCGGATCTCTACATCCTCAACCCGATAGAGGACTGCGCCCTGACGGCGGAGGACTGGGAAGAGATCCGCGCCATATGGGACGCGTACAGACAGGCCCCCAAGAGCGGCGGCCGCGACGAGCCGGATTGATGAGGGCAGCCGATCCAACCCGTCCCGCGGGACGGCGGAAAGCGGCCATTGCCATGACAACGACAGAAAAGGAGCTTGTATCGTATGAGATTTCTGTTTTTCAGACTGCTGATTTTTCTTCTGACGGCCCTCAGGGCGGTGATCCCCTCCATGGGCGACGACAACGTGGCCTATGAGCGCCTGCCCGTCGGCTTTTCGGTGGAGCGGCAAAGCGAGATCTTTGCGCCGGAGGGAGATACCGTCTGCGAGTACCCCACCCTCATCCGGCTGGCCCATCAGAAAAACGAGGCCGACAACGGCACGCTGTTGGCGTCCTTTGAGCAGTGGGGAACCACTTATCCCGTATTTGCCAGCACGGACGACGGCCAGACCTGGCAAAAGCTGTGCCATGTGACGGACGACTACAACGGCTACTACAACGAGTGGATGCCCTTCCTGTATGAGCTGCCGGCGGATGTAGGGGATTTTGAGGAGGGGACGGTGATCCTCGCCGCCACCTCCATCACCGGGGAAGGCGTGACCGACAGCACCATCACCCTGTACGAGAGTACCGACCTGGGCCGCACCTTCCGGGCCTTTTGCAACGTGGACAAGGCCGGAGGAACGGACTGGGGCGTATGGGAGCCCTACCTGATCTATGAGGAGGCGACCGGGCGGCTGTTCTGCTTCTATTCCGACGATTCGGACCCCGCCCACTCCCAGAAGCTGGTCTACAAATACTCCACCGACCTGATCCATTGGAGCGAAAAGTTTGAATGCGTGGCCTGCGCGGACCCGGCGCTGCGGCCCGGCATGGCCAGCGTCGTGAAGCTGGGCAACGGGGAGTATTACATGGTGTACGAAATGGGCGGCGTCGGCAGCTACACCATCTTTTGCAAGCGTTCCGCAAGGCTGGACGACTGGGGGGACGTTTCGGACTACGGGACGGTGGTTTCCGCCGCTGGAAAGACCCTGGGCTCCTCCCCTTACGTGGCCTGGTCCCCGGTGGGAGGCCCTTGCGGCGCCCTGATCGTGACGGCCAACCACATGGCGAAAGGCGGCAGCAAAACGGGGTCGGACTGGTTTTTGAGCTTCGATTACGGAAAGACCTTCGCCCCGGTGGATAACCCGCTGCCCTACACCCAGGCCGGGCACGCCCGCTGCGGCTACAGCCCGTCTCTGTTCGTCACCGAGGACGGCGGGGACGTGTATTACGCCAACAATCCCCCCGGAGCGGGATCGACTTACAGCATCGCCATGGCGAAAATCCATCTGGCCGATAAAGGCCCGGTTTGCTGATAAAAAAAAGAAAGGTTGTGCTTATGATGAAAAAACGATATTTCAGACGGGTAATCTGCCTGTTTTTGACTGCCCTGCTGCTGTTCCCCGGCGCGCTTGCCGCCCTGGCGGCGGGTGAGGACGTCTCCGGCGGCCGGGTGGTGGTGTACGACGCCCCGGAGGGGTTCGACGTGCGGGACGACTACGTGGCGGAAGTCCGCGCGGGCGGGGAATGGCTCTCCGTTCCCGTCTTCTCCGCCATGGTGACGCGGGGCCGCAAGCCCTGCACGGAGACGTTCTTCGCCTCCGTGGAC
>CAMJYF010000115.1 GCA_946409885.1 uncultured Clostridia bacterium
ATAGAGCATCTCATACAGCTCCTCCGGCGTTTTGACTCCGTCGGAATTGGTGGTGTGCAGGTGGCAGTCGCCCTTCAGCCAGTGCCGGTTTCTCATATTTTCATCCTCCTCATCAAATCCCTTTTTATAGTTATAACACATCCATTTTCAAATGTAAATAAAAAAACGCTTGACAAATTCAAAAACAGTTGTATAATAGGTGGCAAATTGAGAATCATTCTCAAATTCGGAAGTGACAGCATGGCGGAATATCATACGCAGCAAAAGGCGCTGCTGCTGGACTTTCTCTCCCGCAACGCCGAAAAATCCTATTCCATGGAATCGCTGGCGGACGCGCTGAAGGAAGACCTGGGGGACGAAGCCCCCGGCAAAAGCACCGTCTACCGGCTGGTGAACCGTCTCTCGGAGGAGGGCACGGTGCGGCGTTTCGCGGAGGAGGGCTCCCGGCGGTTCCTCTACCAGATCGTGGGCGGCGAAAGCTGCCACCGACACCTGCACATGAAATGCACCCGGTGCGGGAAGTTGATGCACATGACCGACGCCCAGAGCAGAAAAATCATTGAAGAGATTTTCGGCGACAGTGAGTTCGCCGTCAGTCAGGAACAGACCACGCTTTACGGCAGCTGCGCGGAATGCAGCAAACGGAAAGCGGAATAAGGAGGAAACACCATGAAAAAAGTCATTGCACTGCTGTTGATCGCCCTTCTGGCGCTGGGCGGCCTGACCGCCTGCGGGGGCGGCGGCGCGAAAACCGATAACGGCAAGCTGAAGATCGTGTGCACCATCTTCCCCCTGTACGACTGGGTGAAGAACATTTTGGGCGACCAGGCGGAGAACGCAGAGCTGACGCTGCTGCTGGATTCCGGCACGGACCTGCACTCCTTTCAGCCCACCGCCGCCGATATTCTCACCGTGACGGGCTGCGACCTGTTCGTCTATGTGGGCGGCGAATCCGACAAATGGGTGGACGAGATCTTCAGCACCACCGAAAGCAAGGCCGTCAGGCTCAACATGATGGAAACGCTGGGCGAAAGCGTGGTGGAAGAAGAGGTCGTGGAAGGCATGCAGGGCGAAGAGGAAGAAGAGGACCACGGCGTGCCGGAGATCGAGTACGACGAGCACGTATGGCTGTCCCTGAAAAACGCCGACAAGCTCTGCGCCGCCATTCAGGACGCGCTTGCAAAGGCGGATCCCGCGCATAAAGACGCCTACGCCTCCAACGGGTGGGATTACCGCCAGAGCCTGGCCGATCTGGACGCCAAATATACCGAGGCGGTGAATACCGCCGCCCGCAAGGCGGTGCTGTTCGCGGACCGCTTCCCCTTCCGCTATCTGGTGGAAGATTATGATCTGGACTATTACGCGGCCTTTGTGGGCTGCAGCGCGGAGAGTGAGGCCAGCTTCGAGACCATCAGCTTCCTGGCGAAAAAAGCGGACGAGCTTTCGCTGCCGGTGCTGCTGACGACGGAGACCTCCGACGGCTCCATCGCCGAAACGGTGAAGAACACCTCCCAGAGCAAGAACCAGCAGATCCTGGTGATGAACGCCATGCAGTCCGTCACCGCGGACAAGCTGAACACCGGCATCACCTATCTGCAGACCATGCAGGACAACCTGGAAGTGCTGAAGCAGGCGCTGAACTGACAAAAAAAGGAAGTAATAACCATGTCTCAACTTCTATGCGACGACGTTTCCCTCGGCTATGAAGGCCGGACGGTGACGGAACACCTGACCTTTGAGGTCAACGCAGGGGATTACCTGTGCGTGGTGGGCGAAAACGGCGCGGGCAAATCCACGCTGATCCGGGCCCTGCTGGGGCTGAAGGCCCCCATGAGCGGGACCATCTCCACCGGGGACGGGCTGAAGCCCAACGAGATCGGCTACCTGCCCCAGCAGACGGTGGTACAGCGGGACTTTCCCGCTTCCGTGAAGGAGATCGTCCTCTCCGGCTGCCTGAACAAGGTAGGGCCGAAGCCCTTTTACGGCAAAGAGATCAAGCAGCTGGCCCAGCGGCAGATCGAACGGATGGGCATCACCCACCTGCAGAACCGCTGCTACCGGGAGCTGTCCGGCGGGCAGCAGCAAAGGGTACTGCTGGCGCGGGCCCTGTGCGCCACCGGCAAAATGCTGCTGCTGGACGAGCCCGTAGCGGGGCTGGACCCCAAGGTGACCAAGGAAATGTACGAGCTGATCGATCGGCTGAACAAAGAGGACGGCATCACCATCATCATGGTGAGCCACGATATCGCGGCGGCGGTGAAATACGCCACCCATATTCTGCACATCAGCCATACGCCGCTGTTCTTCGGCACCAAAGAGGATTACCTGAAGACCGAGATCGGCAAGGCGTTCACAGACGCCGCGGGAGGTGACGAGGCATGACGGATCTGTTTGCGACATTAGGGAATTATTTCCAGTATCCCTTTGTGAAAAACGCCCTGATCGTAGGCGTACTGATCGCCCTCTGCTCTTCCCTGCTGGGCGTGACGCTGGTGCTCAAGCGCCTGTCCTTCATCGGCGACGGCCTGTCCCACGTGGCCTTCGGCGGCATGTGCGTGGCCTCCGTGGTGGGGCTGACGCAGCAGATGCTGCTGATCATCCCGGTGACCGTTCTGGCGGCCGTGGGGCTGCTGATGGGCGGCAAGAACCGCAAGATCAAGGGCGACGCCAGCCTGGCCATGCTGTCCGTGGGGGCACTGGGCCTCGGCTATCTGATCATCAACCGCTTTTCCACCTCCGGCAACATTTCCGGCGACGTGTGCACCACACTGTTCGGCTCCACCTCCATCCTGACGCTGTCCAAATTTGACGTGTGGCTGTGCGTCGTGATGTCGGCGGTGGTCATCACCGTGTTCGTGCTGCTGTACAACCGGATCTTCGCCGTCACCTTCGACGAGACCTTCACCACCGCCACCGGCGTCAAAGCCTCCGCCTACAACCTGATCATCGCCGTCGTCACGGCGGTCATCATCGTGCTGGCCATGAAGCTGGTGGGGAGCCTGCTGATCTCCGCGCTGGTCATCTTCCCGGCCCTGTCCGCCATGCGGGTATTCAAGAGCTTCAAATCCGTGGTGATCTGCTCCGCCGCCGTCTCGGTGTTCTGCTCCGTGGTGGGCATTCTGGCCTCCATCATCTGGTCCACCCCGGTGGGCTCCACCATCGTGGCCATCGACCTGGCGGTTTTCCTGATTTTCACGATTATCGGATTGACAAAAGGGAACAAAAGTTTTACAATACAAACCAAAACAACCACAAGCGAAAGGAACGAAAACCAATGAAAAAACTGATTGCTCTTCTTCTGACGCTTACGCTGGTCCTCTCCTTTGCCGCCTGCGGCGGTAAGACGAACGTCAGCGACAACGCCACCGGCACCGACGCGCAGAACGGCGACACCTCCGGCGACGCCAACCCCAACACTACCGCTCCCACGGCGCAGGGCGCCGCGCTGGGACTGGACCTGGGCACCGGCATGAGGGAAAAGCTGGACCAGATGGAGTACGCCGCCTACGTGGATATCTTCTACAACAAGAACGGGGCGCAGTACGAGAACCAGAAATACACCAAGGAAGGCGTGTTTGCCACCCTGGTTGACGCCTTCAGCGGCGTCACCCGTTACTACGTGTGGGGCTACGCCGACAAGACCAAGTGCTGCGACTACCAGTGGGAATTTGTGATGCCGGAGGGCACGGAGATCCCGGAATCCGGCTCCTGGGTCACCATGACCGGCACCCTGACCGCCAGCAAGGACGCGCTGGACGGCTACTGGTTCACGGACGCCGAGCTGAAGGTGGAGGAGCCCTTTGCCCACGCGGGCTACGATTTTGATATGACCACCATCAGCCCCACCCTCACCCGGGTGCAGGTCATCAACATGACCCAGTTCAAGGATCAGTTCGACGGCAAGACCGTGCGCATCTACGGCCGCGCCCTCACCCTGAATTCCATCCAGCACCCCTACTACGACGGCGCCTGGTCGCTGGACTTCAACTATGACGGCGACCCCGGTTTCGCCATCGGCGACGACATTCTGCTGGAGGGCGCCTTTACCGTTATCGACAACGGCTGCTTTATCGAAGGCAACAAGATCACCAAGCTGGCGTAACGCCTGCACAACGCGCGCATAATTCCCGGACCTCTCCGTCCGGGGATTTTTTTGTAGAGGCGGGCACCGACCGCCCCAATCAGCCCATCTTTTTTTTTCATTACCGCTTGATTTTCCCTTGACAAGGCTGTATAATAATTCCATAAACATTCAGAAAGGACGTGCTTTTATGAAGAGAATACACAAAATTCTGGCGGTTGTGCTGTGCCTGACGCTGGCCGGCGTTTTGCTGCTGCCCGCGCTGGCCGCGCCCGCGGCGGACGATTCCCGTCCCAGAAACGCCGGCGTCGCCTTTAACGACAAGGGCCAGCTGACCATTCTGCAGGTGGCGGACCTGCAGGACGACGAAACGCTGGATCCGCTGGCCAAAAGCTCCCTGAAGCGGGCCATCGAAAAATCCAACCCCGACCTCATCATCATGACCGGCGACAACATCGCGGGGTATTCCTGCAAAACGAAGACCGCCGCCAGAGCCGCCATCAAAAACTACATGGACGTGTTTGAGAAATACGGCGTGCCGGTGGCCATCGTATTCGGCAACCATGACGACGACGACACCCCCTACACCAAGCTGGAGCAGATTGAGCAGTATGAGACTTATTCCTGCTTTATCGGCTGCGCCGGTGTGGTGACGGAGAAGACGGTGGGCGACAACCACACCATCAACGTGGGCACCTACAACATCCCGGTGTACGAATCCGCCGGCAGCGACAAGGTGATCTACAACATCTGGTGCTTCGATTCCGGCAACTACAATCCCGATAACGACTACGGCGGCTACGGCTACGTGCTGCCGGAGCAGGTGGATTGGTACGTGCAGCGCTCCAACGAGCTGAAGGCGGCCAACGGCGGCGTGCCCGTGCCCTCCATCGCCTTCCAGCACATCGTGCCGCCCCAGATCGTGCGCGCCTTAAAAGAGGTGCCCGCCGGTACCGAGGGCGCGGTGGGCTTTGCCGGTTCCTACTACACCCTGCCGGACGGCACGGATCTTTCCACCAACTGGATGAGCGAGGCGCCCTGCCCGCCCAACACCTCCTTCGGCCCCGGCTACGCGCAGGTGAACGCCATGCTGGAGCAGGGCGACGTGACGGCGGTCTTCTTCGGCCACGACCACATCAACTCCTACATTGTGGATTATGAGGGCATCGACCTGGTCTCCTCCCCCGGCTGCACTTTCTCCTCCTACAACGACTATCACAGGGGCTACCGGGTGATCACGCTGGATAAGAACGACCTTTCCGGTTACGAGACCTACACCATGCTGACCAGCGAACTGCTGGAGGAAAGCCCCGCGGATTCCCTGCTGCTGAAGCTGCGCGACTTCTTCGACAAGATCGGCGACTTCTTTGAGAACCTGTGGGATAGGCTGACGGCGGTATTCAAGAAATAAACCGACAGTCTCCGAGAAAGACGTCATCCCCCGGACACGCGTCCGGGGGATGGTTTTGTCATAAAGAAGAGGAATCCCTCTCCCAGTCAGTACTTGAACAGCCGCCGGATGTCGTCCTCGTGGCACATGACGATCAGGTGGTCGTTGCCGTTGAAGCGGTAATCGGGGGAAAGCATGGGCCGCATCCCCTCTTCGTTTTTGGTGGCGAGGATGTTGATATTGTACTTGGCGCGGACGTTCAGCGATTTGACCGTCTCCCCGCGCCACTTCACCGGCGTTTCCGTCTCGTAGACGGAATACCCGTCCGACAGGGCCAGCGCGTCGAAGACGGAATCGGAGCTCTCCTTGGCGGCGATCCTTCTGGCGGCGTCCAGCTCCGGGTACACCGCCTCGTCCGCCCCGTTGCGCAGCAGAAACTTGATCTCCAGGTCCCGGTTGACCTCGGCGATCACCTTTTTCGCGCCCAGCTCCTTCAGCATATAGGAGATCTCCAGCGTCTCCGTAAAGTTGTTGCCCAGGCACACAAAGCAGCAGTCAAACTCATCCGCGCCGAAGCTCTCCAGCACCTCCGCCTGCGTGCAGTCGCAGATTTTGGCACTGACGGAATACTTTACCATGGCTTCCACCGCGGCGGGGTCCTTGTCCGCGATCATGATCTCGTTGTCAAGCCGGGCCAGCTCCTTGCACAGATGCACCCCGTAGGTGCTCAGCCCGATGATCAGAAAAGATTTCATAGCCCTTCCTCAGTGCATAAAAACGGAAAAGCCCACGGCGGCCACGCTGACGGCCATCAGCACCGCCAGCACAATGGCGACGATCTTGACGAATTTTTTGTTCATATGTTTTCCTTTCACCGGCGCGCGCGCCGTTTTTTTATTTCATCACGGGAGAAGGGGGGAACGTCAACAAATTGGCGATTTGTCGAGACAACCCGGTAGCGCGGCACCTCAGTGCCGCTCGTGGCTTAAACAAACTTTTTTTC
>CAMJYF010000116.1 GCA_946409885.1 uncultured Clostridia bacterium
TATATTTGATAGTGCTTGAATGTCCTCTAACTGTTAATAGACCAAACAAAAATACTAAGATAATACTTATTAAGCAAAGGATTGAGATGATCATAAAAAAAACACCAATCCAACTGCATGGTTGTATTTTTTTTATCGCTTCAGAAATAGGATCATTGCAAGTAGCAGCACCAACAAAAATAGCAACAACTGCCGCCCTGATAAGTGATACTTTTGTATCTACTAATTGAATATAGGAAGAAATATCACCAATAGCATTTGATAAGAAAGCCTGTTTGACATCTATATTTTTTTCTTTTTCAAACTCTTTTGACATACTATCACCTCGTTATTAATATTATAACAGATTATTTTGTATTGCGCTACTATTATATTCACACATTCGACAGTTTTTTCGATGATTGATATAATAAAACCACCAAAACAGGAGGTTTTCATTATGAAAGAAAAAAGTCATAATAAAGTTTACGGACTTCGAGTGCAACCTGTTAATCAACGGCATCAACGAATGGCGGAATATGCTGCTTACAGTGGATTATCCTACTGAGGGTGTGGACGAATTGCTGCTAAAAAACATAAAAAAGCGGAGGGCAAATAAATGGAAAAGATGATTATTGACGAGTGTACCGGTTGGGAATATGAACTGATTGAAGAACAGTATTACCCCAGCGGGCGGATAATGAAAGACGGTTGCTTACAGCCGGAAACGGTGGATGCGGATAACAAGCCGGAAGAGGGAAAACCGGTTGGAGTATGGGCGCAGCGACACCTGCGGTTCATTAAGCAGTTTAAGAAAAAACTTTACTTTGATTTATTCATTTCCGGGCAATTGAACGGGTATCTAGCGGAGATCGAGGCGCAGGCGGAGGAAATGTTCTTTCGGGTGGTAAAAGAAATAGCCGCGCAGGAGGGCATCACAGAAGCGCTGAAAGCTGAGGATCAGATACGCTGGGTGGGATTGATGAACAACATACAAAATCGCGCAAGAGAAATTGTAAACCGAGAATTGATTTTTGTGTAATTAGAAATAACAATATACAAAAAAACATTCGGGCAGCTGAATTGTCGTCATTCGGCTGCTCGTTTTTTGTTGATATTCTAGTCTTACCTTTTTGTTACCATAAATGTGTGGTAAAATGTTATTTGAGAGTGGTTTTTCTTATGAAACGGAAGGCGTCGGCAAACACCGTACACAGCACATTGTGATCCATTACCGTTTTATCGACACCTTTTCTCTCCCGGAAGACCGCGCAAAAGAAACCTACGTCGCCGATACCCGTCAGGGCGTGGCGGCGGAATATCTGCCAATACCGGTTCCGGCACAAGCTCCCACGCCGCTTCCGGCATAACGAAACAAAGCAGGCGGCACAAGCCGTAAAAGACCTGTGTCGCCTGTAATACAACAAAAAGCGAGTGTCCATAACTCAAATCCGTTATGAACACTCGAAATGGTCGGAGTGAAGGGATTTGAACCCCCGACATCTTGCTCCCAAAGCAAGCGCGCTACCAACTGCGCTACACCCCGATGATTATTCTGATGTGGTCGCCGTTGTGGTCAAACATGTGGTCGGCGGCGGTTTTTTGATGGGTTTTGGATTTTTTGTGATGGACGGAAACACCGACGTGTCAACGGTTCCCGGCGTTTCCATTTTCGTGCGGGGCGGGAAACCATACGAGCTCCCAAAAAGAGGGGCGACAGCGGTGTTGTCCTGTCTTGTGGTCGGAAGGGGCGGCGACGCTTCAATGAACTGCCGCGGAAAAACGAAAACTGTTAGCATTGTAGCACAAGACGGCGGTTCCGTCAAGCAAAAAAACAGGTTCTTTATGGATAAATGTGGAATTTAGATGGAACAGTACGCGCGGTTGAGGAATTACCGGCAGCGCGGTCTGACGGACCCGTCCCCCCCCTGAGGCTGTCCGAAAACTCATTTTGCAACGGACTTCAACACAACATATCGTCAGTTTATAGTTCCCGTCATGGCATATATCGTGTTTCTGCCGCATCAGATGATAGTTTTTGGAAAGTTTCCCCTTTGTCGCTGCGCGACATTTCCCCCGCACTGCGGGGAATCTTCCTCAGTGCCGCTCGTGGCATAAACATCCTTTTCTGTGAACTGAATGACAACGGGTATTCCGAAAAAACAATTGCTTGCTTGTATTTTTAAGATTTTCTGAAAAGCAACATCAGCAAACGGCGGCACTGAGGTGCCGCGCTGCCGCAACGGAAAACAGCTTCTTGACGCCTGATTGCAGTATCCCACAATTATCCGTGATGAACCCAAAAAAATACCTCCGGCAGAAAATTGCCTTTTCACGGATTTCTGTGGGGTTGCGCGGCAGCTTGTGAGATTCCAAAAAGCCGCTTTTGACAACGGCGGCGCTGAGGGCTTCGCTGCCGTGGGAATCCCCGGTGAATCCTGATTGCGGTTTTTCGCAATGCCGCGGGAGGAAGGGAAACCGCGTTTCCGTTCCGCTCTGGTTTTACTTCCGGAACAATATCCCCTTCATGCACACCAGGGGGCGGTTTTCGTCGTAATCCCAGGAGTGGCTGGCGCCGCCGGCGCAGAAACGGTAGTGGGAGCAGTCCGCGCAGGGGCCCTGCCGCTTGTAGTCCGTGCGGAAGATGGCAAAGCGGTTTTTCCACACTTCCGCAAAGTCGTCCCGGCGGATGTTGCCCATGATCGTCTCCGGGCGGCGCTCGATATCCAGGCACGCGCCGATATCCCCGTTGCACATCACGCTGGCGGTATATATGCCCGCGTTGCACAAAAAGTACCAGGGGCGCACCTCCCGTTCATAATCCGGGCCAAGATAGTGGGCGCAGCCGTACACCACCTCCATGGGCCCACGGAAGCGGTTCCTCCGGATAAAATCGAGCATGGCTTTCATCTCGCGGCCGTCCAGCAGCAGGTCCTTACAGGCGTTGGCCCGGCCGATGGGCTCCATATTGATGACCCGCCAGGAGCGGATCCCCTCCCGGGAGAGGATCTCATACAGGGCGGGCAGCTCTTTCAGGTTCTTTTTATGTACCACGGTGGTCACCTGCACATGCTGAAAGCCGCCGTTGCGCGCCAGCGCCCGCACACCCCGCAGGGCAAGGTCGTAGCCGCCCTCCTTCCGCCGGAACCAGTCGTTGGTCTCCGGCAGCCCGTCGATGCTGACGGAGACGGTGGCCATGCCCGCCCGGCGCAGCCGTTCCGCGATATCGTCGTCGATCAGGGTGCCGTTGGTGGTCATGCCCCAGCGGTAGCCCAGAGAACGGGCGTAATCCATGATCTCAAAAAAGCCGCGCCGCAGCAGCGGTTCGCCGCCGGTGATGCACAGCTGCAGGTTGCCGATATCAAACTGCGAGGCGGTCTTTTTCAAAAAGGCTTTGATCTCGTCGTCCGTCAGCAGGTCGGCGTCGGCGCCGTCCCCGCAGGAACTGCCGCAGTGACGACAGCGCTCATTGCAGCGGTCGGTCAGCTCCAGAAACAGGAATTTCAGCTTCGGTTCCCGCCGCAGCACGTTGTCCCGGTACTCCGCCAGGGCGGTCATGTGGTCGCATTTGATGGCCCGGTCAGTTTTCATCGCCTGTGGCTCCCTCCTCCGGCGGCAGTGTCTCCGCCGCGTCCTCTTCGCCGAAGAGCATCTCCGGCGGGCCGTAGACGGCTGCGGTGACGTTGTCCTGCGGGTCATAATCGCCGAACATTTCCGGCGGGCCGTAGATATCCTCGTTGATGTTGTTATGCGGGTCGAAGTATTCCGGCGGGCCGTAGACGCTCTGGCCGATATTATGCAGGGGCAAATACCCGGTGGAGGAGACGGAGCACAGGCAGACGATCATCACGATCACCGTGCCCACCCCGGCGATGCAGGCGATGAGGGACAGCAGCGGATGCTTGCCCGCGTCCCGCAGTCGCCGCACGGTCAGGGCCATCATGGGCGGCACGTGCAGCGCGAACACCACCCCGGCGACAAAACCGGCGGTCATCAGCCAGGGCGCGTCCGCAAAGGAGCCCGCCGCCCAGCAGGCCGCCGTCAGCGCCGCCAGAACGGCCACGATGAGCAGCGGCAGACGGTATTCCGCCCGGGTACTGGCGCCCTTGTAATCAAAAATACGCTTCCAGTGGGCGAGGTAGAGACGCACGGCAAAATCCTCCCTTGGTTGTAAAACATAGGGGCGAGGCAATGCGGAATGCGGAATGCGGAATGTGGAATTACAGGATAGGGTGGGGTTTCTGTAAAATCGACGATATTGTGCCCGAGTCAATTTCTCGTGAATCCTGTCGCGCCAGAAAAACCATTCCGCTTTCCGAATTCCGCATTCCGCATTGGAAATTACCCGCCGAACCGTTCCACCATCCCCGCAAAGGTCTCCGCGATCACCCGCTGGGTATCCGGGCCCATGGAGTTGGTCTCGTGGTAGTGGTTCTCGTCAAAGCGGTCGTGAACGCCGTTCAGGTAGGGCTGGGTGGGGTTCAGCACAAAATCGTTGGGGGGCACCACGTAGCCGGTCATATCGTTGGTAACGCCCACGGCGATCAGGTCCGCGTCCCCGCAGATCTCGCACAGGGGGGCGGGGTTCACCTCCGGCCCCATGCCGGTGGAGGAGTGCGCCGCGTCCGTATAGCTGCCGTAGACGGTGTTCACGAAATTTTCCCCGGGCAGGGTCAGCAGCTTCTGCTTTCCCAGCGTCAGATAGGTCATCTCGCTCTTTTTGGCAATGCCGGTGGCGCTGTCCGGCCAGGGATAGGCCCGGAAACTCATGGTGCCCAGAATCGCCAGCAGCGTCAGCACGCTGTTGCTGACAGGAAGGTAGAACTGCTGCCGTAAAAACCGGATGGCCGGTTCCTGTTCCGTTTCTTCTGTCATCCCGGCAAGGCTGTCCGCCAGCAGCTTTCCCTGGTATTTCACCCGCTCCAGCGGCTGATCCGTCTCCAGCATGGCGGCGTCCATGCCGCCGATGGCGCCGATGGAAAAAATCACGTCCGCGCCGCACTCCGCTTTTAATTGTTCCCGCATAAAGTAGGGGTATTCGCCGGAAAGCAGACGGTTGTCGCCGCCCAGGGAATTGGGATGGCCGCCGAAATTGACGAACCAGATCTCGGCGGAGCCGTCCGCCGGAACAAAACGCAGCCGGTACAGCACCTCGTGCCGGTCCTCGAATTTCCGTTTGGACCAGAGGGAATCCGGTACGGTCACCTTGCCGCTGAACAGCTTGCCCGGCCTGCGGTTGGCGTAGGCTTCCTCCGCCGCCGCCAGCGACCGGTCGTAGAGCTGCTCCATATACTCCGGCACCTTGCCGTCGGAGGGGATGCTGACCGCGTTGGGCTTGCCCCAGTAGCCTACCGTGTCGATGCCGGAATGGCTGTGGGTGCAACTGAAGATCACGCCCTTGCAGCCGTGGATGCTGCCGCTCTGAAAGATCTTCCGGCGGATGATCTCATGCTCGATATCCGTCATGCCGACGATATCCGCGCTCAGCCAGAAGATTCCTTCGCTGCCGCCGCAGTCCAGCCAGGCGGCGTGAACGTAAACGGGGGTGAGAACGCCCTCCATTTTGTGCCCGGAGCCGTGCCCTGCGATGTAATAGGTATGATCGGAGGGGACGGGCATGATCTCCCGCCGGGCAAAGCCCGCCCGCCAGGTCTTTCCGGTGATCGTCACCGGAAACGCGGCCGGGATCTCCGGGGCGGTTTTTTCTCTTCTGATTTTCTTCCCGTAGGCGGAAGTGACCTTCTGAATCGCCGAGGAGGCGACGTCCATAATATCCATTGTGTCTTTCTCTCCCTTTTCAGATTACGGGCCTATTATACCACGTTTTTGCGGGAAAGTAAATACGTTTGGCCCATCCCTCCGGCGGAATTTGCGGTTCCCGATTGCGGTCGCGGGTCAAACGCCGTTCACCACGCCCACGAACAGGGGCGCGCCGCCCGCGCCGTTGATGACGAAAATGAAGGGGCGGTCCAAAGTAAAGTCGATGGGCTCGTCCACGAACGCGCCGGTGGCGTAGGCCATTACCGCGGTAAAGGCGGCGGCCTCGCAGCCCTCCTCATCGATCTTTACCCGGGCGCTGTGCTGCACCTTGTCCACGGCGATATCGTCCCGGTCGTCGGTCAGGGGGCTGAAATCCGCCCCGCCGTGGTCGAACACCTTTTTCACGCCCATCTCCTTCAGCGCGGGGATCACGTCGCTGTCCGCCGTCACGTCAAATTTGGGTACGCTGAGAGCCACCCGCGTGTAATCCTCCAGCGGGTCCACCGGCGAATGGGTGAGGTAATCCGCAAAGGCCTTTGAGGCCAGCACCTCGTCCACGGTCACGCCCTCGTCCGGCAGAATAAAGCGGAAGCCGTTGGCGTTCATCACGCCCTTGTTCACCGCCGCAAAGCCCTTGCCCCGGTAGTATCCCATACCCTCCACCTGGCGCATCATTTCGCAGGGGGCGTCCTTTTCGGCCCCGTGGAAGGTCTC
>CAMJYF010000117.1 GCA_946409885.1 uncultured Clostridia bacterium
GGGTCTTCTGCGGTAGCGCGGCACCTCAGTGCCGCTATTCACAAAGTTACAATGAAAAACCTAAAAAACGGCTGAACCTTTGTGTTTCCGGAGTTGCCGTCATTTTCATTGTGAAAAAAAGTTTGTTTAAGCCACGAGCGGCACTGAGGTGCCGCGCTACCGGGTTGCCTCGACAACCTCCAATTTATCTTTCCACTTTACGTCCTATCCCCCCTCCCGCCCGCAGCAGCCTATTGAATCCCGGATAAAACTGTGGTATACTGAACGGCAAGAGGTGATCTCATGCATAAAGCCGCTATCGCGCCGTCGCTGATGTGCGCGGACATTTTCAACCTGAGGAACATCATTGACGCCTTTGAGGCAGAAGGGATCGAATCCCTGCACATCGACGTGATGGACGGGCAGTTCGTGCCCAACTTCTGCCTGGGCACCGACTACTGCCGCCGCCTGAAGGCCGGCACGGCCATTCCGCTGGATATCCACCTGATGGTGACGGACCCGGCGGAAAAACTGAATGCGTTCCCCTTCGGCGCGGGGGATATCGTCAGCGTCCACTATGAGAGCGCGGCGGATGTTCGCCCGGCGCTGAAAAACGTCGCCGGCCGGGGGGCAACGCCCTTTCTGGCGATCAACCCGGATACCCCTGTGGAAACGGTCCTCCCCTTTCTGGACCTGATCGGCGGGGTGCTGCTGATGACCGTGTACCCCGGCTTTGCGGGGCAGAAGATGGTGGAGGGCTCGCTGGAGCGCATCACCGCCCTGCGGACGCTGCTGGACGACGCCGGCCGCCCGGACGCCCGCATTGAGGTGGACGGCAACGTGAACTATGAAAAAGCCCCGCTGATGCGAAAAGCGGGGGCGGATCTCTTTGTGGTGGGCACCTCCAGCGTGCTGGGCCCCGGCGACACCGGGGAGAACGTGCGGAAAATGCGCGCGCTGCTGCGCGAGGCCACGGAGGATAGATCATGAAGATACTGGTTTGCGGTTCCCTGAATATCGACCGGGTGTATACCCTGCCCCGTCTGCCGGAGCGGGGCGAGACCCTGTACTGCGGCAATTACGAGATCCACGTGGGCGGCAAGGGGCTGAATCAGGCGCTGGCCTTTCAAAAGGCGGGGGCGCGAGTATACGCCGCCGGTAAGATCGGCCCGGACGGGGCCTTTTTGGCGGATTATCTGGCAAAGGCCGGGGTGGACGTTTCCGCCATCGACCGCACCGCCGCCCATTCCGGCCACGCGGTGATCGAGGTGGACCCGGCGGGGCAGAATCAGATGGTGCTGTTCGGCGGGGCCAACCGGGAGATCACGGAGGACTACTGCGACGCGCTGCTTTCCGCCCACCGGGACGCCGCGCTGTTGCTGACCCAGTACGAGACCTCCTGCGTGGAATACCTGCTGCGCCGGGCGCAGGAGGCGGGTATCCGCACGGCCATGAACCCCTCCCCTTTTACGGCGGCGCTGCGGGATTTCCCCTATGCGCTGGCGGATATCCTGATTTTGAACGAAGCGGAGGCCGCCGCCATCACCGGCGAAGCGGACCCGGAAAAAGCGGCGCGGGCGCTGCAAAAGCGCAACCGCGGCGAGGTGATCGTCACCATGGGCGCGGCGGGGGCGCTGTTCTGCAACGGCCCCAGGCTGATCCGCGAGCCCGCCGTTCCGGCGGAGGCGGTGGATACCACCGGCGCCGGGGATACCTTTACCGGCTACTGTCTGCACGCCCTGCTGAGCGGCGCGGCCCCCCGGGAAGCGCTGCGTATCGCCGCCACCGCCGCCGCCATCGAAGTCACCCGCCCCGGCGCTGCGGAAGCCATCCCCGACCGAACCGAGGTGCTGGCTGCCCTGCACGGCTGAACGGCACACCGGCGCCGCGGCAGGGAATCCGAAAAAGCAAAACGCCAATCAAAAAATCCTCCGGAAGAAACCGTTTTCTTCCGGAGGACGCTTTATTATCAGGATGACGTTATGCCGCCGCGGGAAACCTTCTGACGGTAGCTGCCCTTCAAACCGTCAGCAGGAAATACCCGCCCGGTCAAACACGCTGAGAAGGTTTTCTACCAGCATGACGAAGAAGTAGGCGAACCGGCGAAGGAGATCGAGCGGGCCGGTTTCGGCGGCGGGAGTGGTCTTTTCCGTCCACTCGCCGAACAGCTCCTCCGGCACGGAGGTAACCATGTGCGCCGGCTGCGCAATGCCCAGGGCATACAGCGAGATGGCGGAGACGTCGCGGTTGTGGACGTCCTCGTTCAGCTCCACGCTGTTGACGGAGTTGCCCGCCACCGCCAGAATGGCGGAGCTCTCCTCCACGGTCTGGCCGCCGTGACCGCCGGCGGTCTCGCCGTGGTCGGCCACCACCATGAACAGTCCCTTTTCCATCAGGCCGTTCTGCTCCACCGCGTCATAGATCATGCCAAGGTAGGTATCGGCCTTTTCGGCGGCGTTATAATACTGGTCGCTGAAGCCGCCGTAGGTGTGGGCGGCGTGGTCAACGCTGTCCAGCTGGATGAACATCAAAGTGGGCTTGTTGCCTGCGTTCAGGTAGCTGATGATGGACTGGACCACCAGCGGATCGGTGTCGCGGTGGACCTTTTTCACGTTCAGGTCGTTTTCGATAATGCCGTGGTTGATGGCGCCCCAGTGATTGAAGGAGACCAGCTCCGCGTCCGGGAACTGCTTGCGGGCATAATAGAAGATGGAGTGGTTGTCCGAGGTGGAGTCCCGCTCGTTGTTGGAGCACCAGTCGTTGGTAAAGCCGTGCACGTCATAGGGAACGCCGGTGAGGATGGAGCCCCAGTTCTGGGCGCTGGTGGTAATATATTCCGTGTGGGCGTTGTGGCGGTAGGCGTCGTCCGCAAAGATGCGGTCAAAGTTGGGGCTGTCCACCTTGCCCCAGGTGGCGCCCAGACCGTCAATGCCGCAGATGATCACATGGTCGTAGGCCCCGAAGCTGTCAAACTCCTCCGCGAAGGCGATGGAGGCGCAGCCGCAAAGCAGCAGGGCGCTGAGCAGAACGGAAAGGATCTTTTTCATCATAAACAGTACGCTCCTTTTTCCGCGCCGGTATCCCGGCACGCTTGATTACATTCAGTGTAGCATATTCCCGCGAAAAAAACAATACCGAAATTCATGATTTCTGTCTTCCCTCCCCCCAAAGAATATGCTATAATGGCCTCAAACAAACACCCGGAGGTACACTATGGATTTCAATCAGGCGAAACAAACGGCCAGAGCGCTGGTGGCGCAAATGACGGCGGAGGAGAAGATCGGCCAGCTGCGCTACGAGGCGCCGCCCATCGAACGGCTGGGCATTGCGGGCTACAACTGGTGGAACGAAGCCTGCCACGGCGTGGCCAGGGCGGGCGTTGCCACCGTGTTCCCCCAAAGCATCGGCATGGCCGCCAGCTTTAACCCCGCTTTGGTACGCGAGGTGGCGGACGCCATCTCCACCGAGGGCCGGGCCAAGTACAACAAGAGCGTGCAGTACGGCGACCGGGGCATTTTCAAAGGGCTGACCTACTGGGCCCCCAACATCAACATTTTCCGCGATCCCCGCTGGGGCCGCGGCCAGGAGACCACCGGGGAGGATCCCTTCCTCACCGCCGCCATCGGCACGGCGTTCATCAAAGGCCTGCAGGGCGACGGGGCATTTTACAAGGCCACCGCCTGCGCCAAGCACTTTGCCGGGCATTCCGGGCCGGAGGGCAAGCGCCACGGCTTTGACGCGAGAATCAGCAAAAAGGACCTGGCGGAAACCTACCTGCCCGCGTTCCAGAAGGCGGTGGAGGCGGGCGTGGCCGGGGTGATGGGCGCCTACAACCGCACCAACGGCGAACCCTGCTGCGCCAGTGAAACGCTGATGAAGATTTTGCGGGAGGACTGGCGCTTTGAGGGCTACTTCGTTTCCGACTGCGGCGCCATTACCGATATCTGCAACGGCCACCACTGCGCCGAAGACCTGCCCCACGCGGCAGCCATGGCCTTAAAGGCGGGGTGCGAGCTGAACTGCGGCGACGCCTACACCCATCTGCTGGAGGCCTACGAGCAGGACCTGATCGACGACGCGGACCTGACCGCCGCGGCGGAACGGCTGTTCACCATCCGGGCGCTGCTGGGCGAGTTTGAGGAACACCGCCCCTACGCGGATATCCCCTACTCCGTGCTGCGCAGCGAGGAGACCAAAACGCTGAACCTGCGGGCAGCGGAGCAGACCATCGTGCTGCTGGAAAACAAAGACGGCTTCCTGCCGCTGGATAAAAACAAGAAACGCGCCATCGCCGTGGTGGGGCCCAACGCCATGTCCCGCACGGTGCTGGAGGGCAACTACCACGGCCACGCGGCGGAATACGTCACCGTGGCGGACGGTATCCGCCGGGAATTTCCCGACGCGGAGATCCTGGTCGCCGACGGCAGCCCCATCTTTGAGGGCGGCTACTGGGACGGCTTCCAGGACCTGCAGAGCGAGGGAATGGCGGCCGCGGCCGAGGCGGACGTGACCGTGCTGTGCCTGGGCCTTGACCGCAATATCGAGGGCGAGGAGCTGGGCTTTGACAACGCCTTTACCGACCGGGGCGACCGCAAGACCATGCGCCTGCCGGAATGCCAGATGAAGCTGGCGGAGCTGGTGTGCGACGTGTGCGAAAACGTCATCGTGGTGGTGATGTGCGGCTCCTGCGCGGACCTGGGCGAAAAGGTGAGGCGTCACGCCAAGGCGGTGCTGCACGCCTGGTACCCCGGGGCGCTGGGCGGCCTGGCCATTGCCCGCGCTATCGCCGGGGCCTTTTCCCCCAGCGGCCGCCTGCCCATCACCTTCTACAGCGACGCCAACACCCTGCCCCCCATGGAGGATTACCGCATGGCCGGGCGCACCTACCGCTACATGACCGAAAAGCCCCTGTACCCCTTCGGCTACGGCCTCAGCTATACCACATTCTCCTATGGCCAACCGGAGATAGTCGAAACAGACGAAAACACGGTAAAGCTGTTCGTGGCGATCACCAACACCGGCCGTTTTGACGGCTGGGAAAAGGCCCAGTGCTACGCGAAATTCACCGACAGCCGCACCGCCACCCCCAACTGCCAGCTCTGCGCCATCGCCCCCGTGTACCTGAAACAGGGCGAAACCAAAACCGTGACCCTGACCGTGGACCGCTTCTGGCTGAAAGCCGTCACCGAAGACGGCCAGCGCGTGGACCCCGACGGCGGCGTCACCCTCTATGTCGGCGGCGGCCAGCCGGACGGCAACGCGGAAGGGATCGCGATTTAGAGATCTGCCGTGTTGTAGGGGCGGGCACCGACCGCCCGTGAAACGCCCTTAAATAAAAGGCAGTCAAGGTGATTACGGGCACGGGCGGTCAGCGCCCGCACCTGCAGGTTACCTCGCCAAACTCTCAATTTGACTTTTCCCCGCCCCTATGCTATACTTGATTTCATGAACAATACAACTCTTAAAAAAGAAGACTACGCCGAGCCCTGCTGTCCGTTTGAAAAGCCGGACGCGGTGCAGACCATCCCCCTGCGGCGCGTCTTGGATAAGCTGGACGAATACTTCGCCAAGGACGACGCGGCGGGGGCGGAGCGCCATCTGAAATACTGGCTGGCGGAGGCGGAGCAGAACCGGGATGACCGGGGGAAGCTGTCGCTGCTCAACGAGCTGGTGGGCCTTTACCGCAAAACCGACCGGGAAGAAGCAGCCATGGCCGCCGCCGGACAGGCCGTGTCGCTGGCAAAGGCCATCGGACTGGAGGGCTCCGTCACCATGGGCACCACGCTGCTGAACTACGCCACCGCCTGCCGCGCCTTCGACCATCCGGAAAAGGCGCTGGACCTCTATGAGCAGGCGCGGGGCCTGTACGAGGCCAACCTCTCCCCCGGGGACGGGCGTCTGGCGGGGCTGTACAACAACATGGGCGTGACGCTGACCGCGCTGGAACGCTACGCCGAGGCCCGGGACCTGTACGAATCGGCGCTGGCCATCATCAGCCAAACCGAGGGCGGGCAGGCGGACGAAGCCGTCACCTGGCTGAACCTGGCGGACCTGATCGGCAACGAAAAGGGGCTGGAACAGGGCGACGCAGCCATCCGGAAATGCCTCGACAAGGCCGAAGCGCTGCTGAACGACGAGGCCCTCCCCCACGACGGCTACTACGCCTTCGTCTGCGAAAAATGCGCCCCCACCTTCGCCTTTTACGGCTACTACTTTACGGCGAAGGAGCTGGAACAGCGGGCAAAAGCGATTTACGGAACATAAAGCTGAACAATATGTAATTAGCAATTAGCAATGTGCAATCAGCAATGACGGAAGGGCTTCGCCCTTACCCATTTGAATTGCCAACCGCACACTTCCGCATTGCCGGTTGCATACTGTTCAATCATATAATTGCCGGCCGCAGGCCCCGCTGGACCCGTCAAGATTTTTGGACAAATAAAGTTCGTAAAATTTGAAAACTATCCG
>CAMJYF010000118.1 GCA_946409885.1 uncultured Clostridia bacterium
GCACGAGTGGTACTGGGCCGGCAAGTGGTACGTGCGCAACACCGTCTTCCACGAGGGCGAGGAGCTGCCGGAGATCCCCGAGGACCAGATCCTGCCCAACAACCTGCAGGACGCGGATCCCGAAAAGACCTACAAGACCTACGAAATCAACTACACCTGGGTGCCCTCCGACGGCAGCGGCGCGCTGTATCAGATCCCGGTCATCAAGAGCGCCACGCTCCCCTACGGTACCTATACGGTGGTGGTCACCGCAGCCTACGCAACCTTCTTTGACCACACCGCGCCGGTGAACCCGGCCACGGGCAAAAAGGATTACTCCAACGGCAATTACGACTTCTATTTCGACGCGGTGCGCACCTACGCCCCGGCGGCGGATTACGAAGGCTACAACAGAGAGTTCTACACCAAGGACGGCGAGGGCTGGCCCCAGTTCATTGAGCTGCGCAAGAACATCATCAGCGGCGCGGACGCCGAAAAGGGCAGCTCCCGCATCAGCGGCGCCATCTTCTTCGATTCCATGGCCGCCGACAAGGACGAGGGCAGCGACCTGACCGACTACGTGAGCTACGGCCCCGACAACGAGGTCTATCTGGCCCCCGGCCAGTCCATCTCCTTCGCGCTGCAGTGCGTGAACAACGGCAAGGCCATCGACACGGTGCAGATCGGCGCCAAGAAGCTGACCGGCGAAACGGTGCGGCTGACGGCCTCCCACACCGCCGTTGACGACGAGCAGGAGGATCTGCGGACCATAGAGATCGTGTCCTCCTCCGATATGTTCTACAACGTGGGCGACGGCCTGAACTGGAAGGACGACGTGAGCGATATCGTCACCCTGACCAACGTGGGCCAGGCGACGGTGTCCATCACCAACGTGAAGATCACCTACAAGGAGATCATCAGCGTGAAAGCCTCCCTGGCCCCCATGAGCCGCCGGATGGTCAGACGGGCCGCCTCCGCGGGAGACGCCGCCTACCTGGCAAGCCTCTCCGAGTGCTTCCACCGGTACGCGTACACGGTGACCGCCGTGCCGACGGAAACCGAAGGCGGCGTGATCACCGCCCGGTGCTCCGATTGCGGCGAAACCTATGAGATCGCCCTGCCCGCGCTGACCGGGGACGGCTATGAGATCGGCGGCATGTTCGCCGCCACCCCCGAAAAGGACGGCTGGGTGGAATACACCTGGAAAGCGGACGCGGACGGCGTGACGGCCTCCTTCCGCGTGACCATACCCGCCTTTGGCGAGTACCTCTGGGCCACCGGCGACGGCGTGGATCCCTCGGAATTTGAGGACCCGGCGACGGCAGGCGGCGAAGAACCGGGGACCGGCGAAGAACAGGGCGGCTCCGGTACGGGAGCGCAGCAGAACGCGCGGGGCTTTGTCGACAGCATTCTGGCGTTCTTCCGCAAGATCATCGCGGTGCTTTCCAGATTGTTCGGAAAGGGATGACGGACAGTGAAAAAAGGTTATCGCAAACCGGCGATCCGCTTTGAGGCGCTTTCGATCGGTTCCTCCGTGTCCTCCAGCTGCGAGGGTATCGCGAATTTCGCCATGGGGCTGTGCTCCATCACCATCGACGTGGGATTTGAGATGAATATCTACCAGGACGAGGCCATCTGCGAATACACCGGCCCGGACGTCGACGATATGATCTGCTACCATGCGCCCGCCGACAACAACAATATATTCACCTCCTGAACAGGAGCGGAAGTCAGGCTGCCGGAGACAGACCGGCAGCTTTTTTCTGTATGTGGAAGACGCCCTCTCCCCTTCCGGCAGAAAAAGGGGGGTTGTTTTTGAAAAAGAACCCGGCAAATCCCTTCGGGCCGGTTGAAAACGGTCCGGGTTTATGATAGACTGATAGCAAAACAGAACAGCACAGGGAAAGGAAACACAGTTATGAGCAAAAAAAATAAGGCGCTGTTAGCGATCGCCTTTCTGATCTGCATTGCCCTCACCGCCGCCGTGACTTACTTTCTGACAGAGCGTACCCCCACCGGGACAAAACCGGCTGCGCCGGCAGAGGCAGCCACCGGCGCGGCCGAAGCCGCAACCGGCAAGGACGTCGACCTGGCCGCGGCCTTCCCCTCCTGGCGTCCGGACAGCGCCTCGCTGGGGGAGCTGGTCGCCTTTGTTACGGACTGCACCGATCCGTCCAGCCCCAACTATCTGGAGCCCGTGGACCGGATCGCGACCCTTGATATGGACGGCACCATCCTCTGTGAGAAAGCGCCGGTCTACATCGATTACTGCCTGACCATGTACCGGGTGCTGGACGATCCCACGTTTCAGGCCACGGAGGAAGAGCGCGACGCCATGCAGCAGGTCCGCGACCACGCCTATGCCTACGGCGAAACCTTCCATCCCGAGGGGATCACAAAGGACGATCTGGTGGCTTCTGCCTTTGCCGGTATGACGCCGGAGGAATTCCGCGCCTACGTGGCGGATTTTGCCGACAAAACACCCGTGGTGGGCTTTGACGGCATGACCTACGGTCAGTCTTTTTACAAACCCATGCTGGAGGTGTTCGACTACCTGAAAGCCAACGACTTTGCCGTGTGGATGGTCTCCGCCTGCGAGCGCGAAGTGGTGCGGGCGCTGGTGGAACGGTACGGCATCCCGCTGGACCACGTGATCGCCACCGACGTACCCTATGAGGCCTCCGGCAAGGGCGACAGCGTCGCCGACGACTATAATATGGATAAAGACGAAGTAATACTGCTTGGCGCGCCGCTGGACGAGGTGGAATGCGGCAAATCCGGAAAGGCCGCCGCCATCGCAAGGGAGATCGGCAAGCGGCCCGTGCTCGCCTTTGGCAACAGTTCGGGGGATTTCTCGATGCTCAATTACGCCGAGGGAAACCCCAACCATGAGGGCAAGGGCTTTTTGGTGGTGTGCGACGATACAAAACGGGAATACGGCAGCGCGGAAAAAGCCGCCGAGTATTATGCCGAAGTGGAAAAGCAGGACTGGACGGCCTTTTCGATGGCCAACGACTGGAAAACCATCTATGACAGCGGCGTACAGAAGACCGCGCTGCCCGGCGGCGAAGAGGCGCTTCAGGACGCCGCCTGACCGCCTCCTCTCCCGCAGCCCGGAAAAGAGGACATCATTTATCTGAAACGATCCGCCAAAAACGCGCGCGTCCAACCGGCGTCCGCGGTCACGTACCGGCTGTTGGGGAGGGGGACGATGCCGTTGGCCGGGTCGGCCAGCTGCGCCTCCGTGAAAAAATCCCGGAAGACGGTGCAGACGCCTCCCTCTACGGGAAGAAAGCTGCGGGCCGCGTGGCCGGTGATGGCGTCCGCCATACGCAGGGCGGGGTCGCTGACGCTGTCGGGAGAAAGCCGCTTGGCATTCGCAAAATACGTTTCATCCAGCAGCCAGCAGTTCAGGAACCAGTATTCCTTTCCCTCCTCCACACCGTAGGGCACGCCTTCGTACCGGAACGCGCCGTCGGGATACAGCAGGGTGACGGTCTCTTTTCCCTCCGCGCCGCAAAGATCGTCCGTCACATCCACGGTCAGGAGCGCGCGGTCAAAGGGGCCGCGCGGTTCCCCGTTTTCATCCCGCCATTCGGTCTGAAAGGAGCGGATCTCCCGGATCACGCCGCGAAAGGTGCAGGCGTGATAGACGTTGCCTTTGCTGTCCTCCGGAGAGAAAAAGCGTTCTCTGTCAAACGGCCCGAAGGTGACGAAGGTAACGCCGTTCTGCTCCGCGCCGGGCGTCTCCGTCCGTGCGCGGGACGGCGTGTCGGCGACGGTCAGCGTGACCGTGAGCTCCCTGAGCGCTTCCGTTTCCCACGAGCGCTTCAGCCGGAAGCGGAAGGTATAAGTGCCGGGTTTTTCCGGGATGAAGGTATACTGCTGCAGGGACGGGGCCCCGACGACGGTATCGTCCGGGTATTTCACGAACCACTCCCGCAGGGAGGTCCCCTCCTCTGCCTCATACGTCCAAAGGTAACCCCCGTCCTGCGCGTTTTTCAGCGAGAAGACGAAGGGGTTATCCCCTTTTTGCAGCGTGACGGCGGTATCCTCCGTCAGCAGCAGGCTGTAAGCATACGCCCACTCATAGAGATTTCCCTCCAGCGCAACGGGGGGCAGCTCGTCAAACAGCACCGGCTCGCCCATGCGGCAGTCAAAGGATCGGCAGGCGGCCGTCACCTCTTTGGCCACCGGCGTAAAGACCAGCCAGCAGCCCAGGTCGGCGGTGCCGCCGGAATCCGTCTGCCAGGCGGAGCAGACCGTCAGCGTCAGCGCGCCGTCCTTTACAGTGGGGCGGTACACGGTCTGCAAATAGCTGCCGCTGCCCTCCTCCTTATAGCAGATCAGCAGGTCGTTTTCCGCAAAGAACGCTTCATTGTAACGCGCAAGAAACGCCAACACTTTGGCGTCCACCGGTTCCACCCGCATTTCCCAGTCGCTGAGCCTTAATTCTTGCTCATGCTCCGCCTGACGAAACGCACGGATCCATTGTTCCAGCGCTTCCGCAGAGTCGACGCGCCACAGGGGAAGGTGGACGTCCTTGACGAAGCGATTCGTCACCCGGTCCGCGTTCGCCTCCAGCGGCTTCAGCGCGCCCAGCTTGTCGTATTCGTAGTCCAGACCGCTGGTGCGCAGCCGGTACACGCCCCAGGCCGCGTCCGGCAGCCGGTAGCCATCCAGCCCCACGGCGGCCCGTAAAATCAGACGGGCGTCCGCCGGGGTGGCCGCGCCGTCCCCGTCCCGGTCCACCCGCCAGAGGACAATGTGCTGGTTCAGGTCAGGCTCCAGCTCCTGCGTCAGGCCCACGGCGTACCGCAGCGCCAGACGGGCGTCGGCGGGCTCCAGGTCGCCGCTGCCGTCCAGATCGCCGATCACGGGCATGGGAGCCGCGGCGTAAACCGGCCCGTTCCCAGGGACCGTATCCCAGAAGGAGCGGATCTCTTTCCCGTCGGTGTCGGTGGCGGCGTCGGTTATCGTCGCGGCGTCGGTGGGTGTGGCGGCGGGGTTCCCTGCCAGCGCCGCCACGGAAAACACGGCAGCAGCAACCAATGAGACAAATAGTACAATAAAGAGCAAATGCTTTTTTGACATGGTATTATCCTCCAGAAATTGGGATTGTCGAGGTACCTCTGTAGGGGCGGCCCGTCCCTACACCCCTGCAAATCCTACTTCACCGTCACCCTCACCGTGAGCTCCCTGATCGCTTCCGTTTCCCACGAGCGCTTCAGGCGGAAGCGGAGGGTATAAGTGCCGGTCTTTTCCGGGGTGAAGGAATACACCTGCAGCGACGGGGCGCCGACGGCGGTATTGTCCGGGTATTTCACGAACCTTTCCCGCAGGGAGGTCCCCTCCTCCGCCTCATACGTCCAAAGGTAACCCCTGTCCTGCGCGTTTTTCAGAGAGAAGACGAAGGGGTTATTCCCTTTTTGCAGCGTGACGGCGGTATCCTCCGTCAGCAGCAGGCTGTAAACATGCGCCCACTCGTTGAGCTTTCCCTCCAGCACAACGGGGGGCAGCTCGTTAAACAGCACCGGCTCACCCATGCGGCAGTCGAAGGAATGGCAGGCGGCCGTCACCTCTTTGGCCACCGGCGTAAAGACCAGCCAGCAGCCCAGGTCGGCGGTATAACCGGAATCCGGGCGCCAGGCGGAGCAGACCGTCAGCGTCAGTACGCCGTCCTTTACAGTGGGACGGTACACGGTCTGCAAATAGCCGCCGCTGCCCTCCGTCTTGTAACAGATCAGCAGATCGTTTTCCGCAAAGAACGCCTCGTCGTACCGTTTGAGAAACGCCAATACGTTGGTGTCCACCGGTTCCGCCCGCATTTCCCAGTCGCTGAACCTTAATTCCATCTCATACTCATGCTCCGCCTGACAAAACGCATGGATCCATTGTTCCAGCGCTTCCGCAGAGTCGACGCGCCACAGGGGAAGGTGGACGTCCTTGACGAAGCGATTCGTCACCCGGTCCGCGTTCGCCTCCAGCGGCTTCAGCGCGCCCAGCTTGTCGTTGTCGTAGTGCAGGCCGCCGGTGCGCAACCGGTACACGTCCCAGCCCGCGTCCGGCAGGTGATGACCGTCCAGCCCCACGGCGGCCCGCAGGATCAGACGGGCGTCCGCCGGGGTAACCGCGCCGTCCCCGTCCCGGTCCGCCAGCCATTGCAGCTCCAGCAGCGCCATCTTCGGTTCCAGCCCCACGGCGAACCGCAGCGCCAGCCGGGCGTCGGCGGGGTCCAGGTCGCCGCTGCCGTCCAGGTCGCCGATCACAGGAATGGGGGCTGTGGCGTAAACCGGGCCGTCCCCCGGGACCGTATCCCAGAAGGAGCGGATCTCTTTCCCGTCGGTTATCGTTGCGGCGTCGGTGGGTG
>CAMJYF010000119.1 GCA_946409885.1 uncultured Clostridia bacterium
TGCTACGGGGTTATCCCTACAAATCCCCCTTTTCCTCTGTCTCCTCCCATTTTCTTGACAGAAAACAATAATTCCTATATAATTTACAAAAAGAAGGAAACAGGAGGCGGCGGTATGAGCATCGCGGTGATCGGCGCGGGCAACGCGGGGACGGCGCTGGCGGCGGATATGGCCCTGCGGGGGCTGGATGTGACGCTGGTCAAGACCTCCCGCGCGGGAAACGAGGCGCATTTTGCCTTTCTCCGGGACAACGGCGGCGCGGTGACGGTGACGGAAAACGGCGCGTCCCGCCGGGCGGTAATCCCGTCCCTTTCACGGGACGTGTCGGATGTGCGCGGCAAGGACGTTGTGATTATCTGCACCCGGACGGATTTCCATGAGGATCTGATCCGTCGGATGGCCCCGTATCTGTGCGAAGGGCAAATTCTGCTGTTCGTCCCCGGCTACCTCTCCACCGCCTACGTGCTGAAACATATCTCCGCGAAGGTGATCGTCGCCGAAGCGCAGAGCGCTTTCATCGACTGCCGCATCGCCCGTCCCGGCGAGGTTCGGGTGGGCTTCCGCAACGTCCGCAATCCCATCGGCGTCTTTCCGTCCGGCAGCAGACAGGCCGCGTTGCCAATACTGGACCGGCTGGGTTTTCCCTTCACCTGCTGCGGCAGCGTGATGGAGGCCGCCCTCCACAACCCGAATATGATCGTCCACCCTGTGGGGGCGCTGATGAGCCTGCCGTGGGTGGAGAAAACCGGCGGCGATTACTGCATGTACCACGAGGTCTTCACGCCCTCCGTCTGGCGGATGCTGGAAGCGCTGGACCGGGAAAAATTGGCCGTTCTGGCCGCGCTGGGGCTGCCGCCCCTCTCCTACGTGGACGCCTGTAAATTCCGGAACACCCTTGACGAAACGGCGGACGGCAAGGCGGTCTTCTTCCGTTACGCCGCCATGCCCACCCGGGCAAAAGGTCCTCTCTCCGCCGAGGACCGCTATCTCACGGAGGACGTTCCCCAGGGGCTCGTTCTGCTGGAATCGCTGGGGCAGCATCTCGGCGTCGCCACGCCGGTGTGCACCGCCCTCATCGAGCTGGCCTCCGCCGCCCTCGGCCGGAACCTGCGGCCAACCGGCCGCACCCTTGAATGGCTGGGGAAGGAAAACGTGGCGCGGATCATCCGCGAAGGGTGGTAGCGCGGCACCTCAGTGCCGCTCCAAGGGAGAGGTTGCATCACGTAGCACGGCGTATCACGCCGACCGGCGGTCGGGTAACAGCAGCGTTCAAATAGAAAAATGTCCTTGAAAAATCGCGATTTGACAACACCGGCATTATGAACTACGTTTCAGACGGCGCAATGCGCCGTGCTACGATAGTTGTTTGTGCAAACAGCGGCACTGAGGTGCCGCGCTACAGGATTTCTTTAATAAGGAGAAGCTTAATGAACCGCTGGAGCAATATGCGCTATAAACTGGAAAACGATTACCTCGCCCCGTGTCTGCGGGGGCGGGTGCGGTACTTTGTGACCCGGTACGTCGGAACACACGATTACGAAGGCCGCGCCGCCATCCTTGTGGACGGTGAAGAGGTACTCAGCGGCGGCTATTTTGAAGCGTGGCCGGTTGAACTGCTGTTCAGCGCCGATGAGAGGATCGAGATGGATAAAAACTGGTATGAAGGGTTGAACCAACGGCATTTTTACGCCGCGTTTCATGAATTTGACACCCAGTCCGTGACTGAGAGCCTGCAAAGCGGCGACCAGATCGTGCGGCTCTTCGCCCTCTTCGACCGCCGGGTGGGCAAACGGACGCTGCTGAAGCTCCGGGAGGGTCTCGATACGCAGACACCCGCCTTCCAGCGGTTCTGGGGCATCCGCATGGCGGCGGAAGGACTGACGCCGTCCGAACAGCCGCAAGCTATTTAAACAAAAAGGGTGCCATTCTTTATATTAAAATAAGTCAATCTATCATTTCGTTTTTTTTTGGTCCGTCTTGCTTGACAGTTTCCGTTTTACCGTGATAAAATAAGAGTAATTCAATCAAAGGTCTCCTGCGACCGACGGGGATTGGGCGGAGCACCGCAGTGAAGCAGCAGACCGTATAGCCGACCGTCTGGGCGCAGTTGTTCTTTTTCGGGACGAATGCGCCCTGTTTTGATATTTTACAATTCAGAATAATGGCATGGAGGGGAAAGCACCATGAAAAAAATCGGTATCGTCATGGGCAGCGACAGCGACCTGCCCGTGGTCAAAAAGGCAACGGACGTTCTGAAGGAGTTCGGCGTGCCCTTTGAGGCGCACGTATTTTCGGCCCACCGCACGCCGGAGCAGGCGCGGGATTTCGCCCTGCGCGCCCGGGAGAACGGCTTTGGGGCCATCATTGCCGCGGCGGGCATGGCGGCCCACCTGGCCGGCGCCATCGCGGCCAACACCACGCTGCCCGTGGTGGGCATTCCCTGCAAGGGCGGCGCGATGGACGGCGTTGACGCGCTCCTGTCCACGGTGCAGATGCCTTCCGGTATTCCGGTGGCCACCGTGGCGCTGAACGGAGGCGCCAACGCCGCTTTGCTTTGTATTCAGATCCTCGCTGTGGAAGACGCGGCGCTGGCCGAAAAGCTGGACGCCAAACGCAAGGCAGACGCGGCCGCGGTGCTGGCGAAGGACGCTGGGATCACAGCAAGGCTGTGAGCCCCAGTCAAAAGTCGTAAGTCGTAAGTCGTAAGAGCGGCGCGGTGCGCCGCGAGAGGAATTACATCGGTCCCGCAATTCTTGGGATCGCCCGGAGGGCTGCTTACGACTTACGACTCACGACTTACGACTGAAACGGGAACAGAGAAAATATACGAGAGGTAGATTCTATGGGCGGTTTTTTCGGTATCGCATCAAAAAAAGACTGTATGGCAGACGTGTTTTTCGGGACGGATTATCACTCCCACCTGGGCACCAGCTGCGGCGGCATGGCGGCGTATGATAAGGAGATCGGCCTGCAGCGCAAGCTCCACCACATCTCCAACGCGCCCTTCCGCACCAAATTTGAACGGATCTTTGACGAGATGCGGGGCACCTCGGTCATCGGCTGCATCAGCGACACGGACCCGCAGCCCATGCTGATCCGGTCCAACCTGGGCACCTACGCCATCTGCACCATCGGCGTGGTGAACAACGCGGAGGAGCTGATCGACCGGTATCTGTCCTTCAGCGGCGGGCATTTCGATTCCATGACCGGCGGCCGCATCAACGTCAACGAGCTGGTGGCCGCCCTTATCGACCAGAAGAGCAGCTTCCGGGAGGGCATCCGGTTCGCCCAGCAGTCCATCGAGGGCACCTCCTCCATCCTGATTTTGAAGGAGGACGGCGCCATCATCGCCGCCCGGGACCGCCTGGGCCGCCTGCCGGTGCAGATCGGCAAAAACGAGGACGGCTACGCGGTGTCCTTTGAGTCCTTTGCCTATCAGAAGCTGGGCTTTGAGGACGTAAAGGAGCTGGGCCCCGGCGAGATCGTGGAGCTGACCCCCGATTCTATGACCCAGCTGGAACCGCCGGGAAACAAAAAGCGCATCTGCTCCTTCCTGTGGAGCTACTACGGCTATCCCACCTCCACCTATGAGGGGGTGAACGTGGAGGCCATGCGCTACCGCAACGGCGCGCTGCTGGCGCAGGTGGATATCGACAGCGGCCTGGCGCAGGACATCGACTACGTGGGCGGCGTTCCCGATTCCGGCACGCCCCACGCCATCGGTTATTCCAACACGGCGCACCGGCCCTTCGCCCGCGCCTTCATCAAATACACCCCCACCTGGGCCCGCAGCTTTATGCCGGAAAACCAGATCGACCGGAACAAGATCGCCAAGATGAAGCAGATCCCGGTGCACGAACTGATCCGGAACAAAAAGCTGCTGTTCGTGGACGACTCCATCGTCCGGGGCACCCAGCTGCGGGAGACGGTGGAATTCCTCTACGAAAGCGGCGCCCAGGCGGTCCACATCCGCTCGGCCTGCCCGCCCATCATGTACGGCTGCAAATACCTCAACTTTTCCCGCGCCACCAGCGACATGGAGCTGATCTCCCGCCGGGTGATCTTCCAACTGGAGGGGGAAGAAGGCTTTAACCATATCGACGAGTACGCGGACGGTTCCACCGAGCGCGGCAAGGCCCTGCGCAAAGAGATCTGCGACGAGCTGCACTTTGCCTCGCTGGAATTCCAGTCCCTGGAAAACATCATTCAGGCCATCGGCCTGCCCAGAGAGGAGCTTTGCACCTACTGCTGGGACGGAAAGGAGTAATCACATGAATACACAGTCAAGATCAGATGCCTACGCGGCGGCTGGCGTGGATATCACCGCCGGTTACAAGGCCGTGGAACTGATGAAACAGCATATCGCCCGCACGCTGACTCCCGGGGTCTGCTCCGACGTGGGCGGCTTCGGCGGCCTGTTTGAGCTGGACGTGACGGGCATGAAGCGCCCCGTCCTCGTCAGCGGCACCGACGGCGTGGGAACCAAGCTGCGCCTTGCCTTTCTGATGGACAAGCACGACACCGTGGGGATCGACTGCGTGGCCATGTGCGTCAATGACATCATCTGCTGCGGCGCAAAGCCGCTGTTCTTTCTGGATTATATCGCCTGCGGCAAAAACGTGCCGGAGCGCATCGCCGATATCGTCAAAGGTGTGGCGGACGGCTGCGTGCAGGCCGGTGCGGCGCTCATCGGCGGCGAGACCGCCGAAATGCCCGGCTTCTATCCCGAGGACGAATATGATCTGGCAGGTTACTGCACCGGCGTGGTGGACAAAGAGAAGATCATCGACAACAAGAACATGCGGGCGGGCGATGTGGTGATCGCGCTGCCCTCCTCCGGCGTTCACTCCAACGGGTTTTCCCTGGTGCGCAAGGTCTTCGACGTGGAGCACGCGGTGCTCAAGGCCCCCATGGCGCAGCTCGGCGGCAAGTGCCTCGGCGAAACGCTGCTCACCCCCACGAAAATTTACGTCAAGCCGATTCTCGCCCTGCTGGAAAAGGTGGCGGTGCGGGGCATTTCCCACATCACCGGCGGCGGCTTCTACGAGAACATTCCCCGCAGCATCCCCGATGGCCTTTGCGCCCGGATCGACAAATCCTCCGTGCGGGTGCTGCCCATCTTTGACCTGATCGCCAAAACCGGCCATATCACCGAGCGCGACATGTTCAACACCTTCAACATGGGCGTGGGCATGAGCGTGGTGGTCCCCGCGGATCAGGCGGAAGAGGCCCTTGCGATTCTGAAAGAAAACGGCGAGGACGCCTACGTCATCGGGGAGATCGTGGTTTCGGAGAGCGGGGAAAAGATCGACCTGCGGTAGCACTGCGCCATTTCAATCAGCAATTAGCAATGTGCAATTTGCAATGATGGATGGGCTTTGCCCATACCCATATAATAATCAAGCGCGTCAGCGCTTCCGACATTGCACATTGCTAATTCTATGATAATCCAGAGGGGATCAATATGAATAAAAAGCGCATCGCCGTCCTGGTTTCCGGCGGCGGAACGAATTTACAGGCCATTCTGGACGCGCAGAACAGCGGCGTCATTCACAGCGGCGAAGTCGTGCTGGTGATCGCCAACAAGGCGGGGGCCTACGCCCTCACCCGGGCGGAAAACGCCGGGGTGGACCGCTGCGTTATTCTCAAAAAGGAGTGCGGCAGTCAGGCGGCCTTTGAACAGGCCATCATCGGCAAGCTGGAGGAATACCGCATCGATATCATCGTGCTGGCGGGTTTCATGAGCATCCTCAGTGAGTCCTTTACCTCCCGCTATCCCCGGCGTATCCTCAACGTCCATCCGTCCCTGATCCCCTCCTTCTGCGGCGAGGGCTTCTACGGGCTGCGGGTGCATGAGGCGGCGCTGAAAAAGGGCGTGAAGGTGACGGGGGCCACGGTGCATTTCGTCAACGAGATCCCCGACGGGGGCGAGATCATCCTGCAAAAGGCGGTGGACGTCCTCCCCGGCGACACGCCGGAAATCCTGCAGCGCCGGGTCATGGAGCAGGCGGAATGGGTCATCTTCCCCCGCGCCGTGGAGCTGGTCTGCGCCGAGGAGATATAGTCGTAAGACGTGAGTCGTAAGTCGTAAGAAACGCGCCGCAGTATTATTATCGTAGCACGGTGCCTTGCGCCGTTCGCAACGTGATTCCGAATAGCTCCTTCGACGCAAAAAAAGACGCCTTCCAGCGCCCTTTCCGTTAAAAATATTCGTCAAACCCGGTTCTCACGCACCCATTGCACCAGCGCGTCGTAATCCATTTCACCCGACGCCACGGCCCAGCCGACCCGGGCGACCTCCTCATTGGTGGGGTTGAGCCGGATGC
>CAMJYF010000120.1 GCA_946409885.1 uncultured Clostridia bacterium
TCGCCAAATCCCTGTTTGCCGTTATCCCACAAAAATCCGTGATGATCCAAAAAAACAGCGATCCCTGCCCGCCGCGGCAAAGATCGCTTTTTTTGCGTTTATGTTTTATGCTGTGGGTTTCCACTCATAGACCCACACGGTCTGTGCGCCGCTGGAGGAGAAATAGATCCCGATCCGCCGGCTGCCATCCTCCATGGTCTTCGCTTTTTCCGCGTCCGGTTCTCCGAAGGTATGGGCCACGTTCAGCGAGGCGCTCTGAGGAGGATCCCTGTCAAACAGGCTCGGCGCCTTAACCTCGCAGCTGCTTGTCTTGTTATCCGTGGGAGAGTAAAACAGGCAGTAGCCGGGGCCGATGGAGGATCGTTTGCAGTCCGGGTAATCGCTCCGCACAAGAGTGGAAAGCGAAAAGCCGCCGAAGCGGGTTCCCGCGGCGCCGTCCAGCTTGACGGAGGCAGTCATGCTGACGGTATCCCCGGGGCGGATGACGGCGGGCGGCGCGGTGCAGGCCGCGCTAAAGGAGACGTATTCATAGCCGTCTTTGCCGTTGTAGGAGACGGTTTTCGCGTGCGCGCCTGGCGTAGCGGTATAGGTATAGGTGTAGTCGCCGGGGTCCTTCGGGATGATGGAGTCCTGAACGTCCACCCGCGTCTCCACCAGCACCCAGGCGGCCTGGGCTTCGTCGGCGGGGGCCTCCAGCAGCCCCTCGCTGCGCAGCCATTCATAGAATTTGTCGCGGTGCTTCGGGCCGTTGGAGACCCAGCGGAAGACGGCGTCCAGCAAAAATTCCTCGTCCGTAGCAAAGTCATAGTTTTTTCCCTTGCGCAGTTTGCCGTCCACCGTCAGCATCTCCCGCAGGGACGCCCGGATGCGGCGCAGGGAGTTGAGCCGTTCCGTCAGCGAGGGCGTGGCGGAAAAACCGTTGTCGCGGCCCCAATAATGCGTGCTCAGCAGGTTGTTGTCCTTCCAGGCGGCCACCACCTTTGCCATTTCGGCCTTTTCCTTTTTGATCCTCTCTTCATTATCGATGCGCTGGTTGAACAGGGCGCGGATGTCTTGTGCCGTGACGCCTTTCCGGCTCAGCCAGTGGGTGGCGCCGTACATCTGGATGTAGACGGTGTTCCAGTCGTCGTTGCTGATGTTCTTTCCGCCCAGCTTCTTGAAGGTCTCAAACTGCTCGTTCATGGTGTTGTCAGCCCAGATATCGGCCATCTTTACCGTCAGCCCCGCGAATTTGTCCGCATAGTTGACGGCGGGGAACATATTTTTTTCGATGCTCTTGACGATCTCCAGCGTCGCCTCGGCATAGTTGCCCTTTTTGACGCCCTCCTTCACCAGCGCGGCGTGGTCGCCGACGGACTGGGTCAGGATCTGGTCGTCCTTGCCCGTCAGCACCTTGCCGAGGATGTATTCGCCCGCGCCGTTGACCACCTTGGCCTTCAGCGTTTCCATATCGCCGTCCGCGGCGGCGGTCAGGATCTCGCCCTTTGTGTCGTGGGAGAGGAGATAGCGCACGATCGCGCCGCCGTACTGATTCGCGCCGAGCCCCGCGCTGTTCATGGCGTCGTCCACCATGGTGCGCAGGTTCGGGGTGATCTCTTCCTCCGCGATGTTCCGCGTCACGTCCTGGGCCGCCGCCCGTTCACACCAGACGTCGATCAGCTGCTCGTCGGTCAGCTTTGCCACGCCGAACAGGCTGAAATGCAGGGTCCGGAAGCTGATGGCGCGCTGTTCCAGCTTGTCGGGGTCGGGCAGGTAGATAAAGGGCTCGCCGTCTCCATTGAACCCGATGCCGACAAGGGACAGCTTTTCCTCTTCCGTAAAGTCCCTGTCGGAGCTGAAACTGATCTCATAGTAGTCGTCCAGCACAGCGTGATCCGCCACGTCGGTGTAATAGTCCGCCAGCACCTGGATCTGATATCCGGCGGAATCGTAAGGCCTGCGTTCCTCCGCGGAGAGGATCCGCGAGCCAAACTGCACCGGGTCAACGTCCTGCAGTGTTTCCAGATTGACCGACGAGCGCAGAATGAGCCGCGCGTCGGCGGCGGTGACGGTCCTGTCCCGGTCTACGTCGGCGCTTTTGAACTGGCCAACGGTGAGCGTCTCCAGCGAGACGGAGGCCCGCAGGGCCAGCCGCGCGTCGTCGGACCCCACCTGCCCGTCAAAGTTCACGTCGCCTGCCGTCAATTCACCCGCCGCCGCGGCGGAAACGCGCAGCGGCGCGAGGGACAGCAGGAGCAGCAGGGATAATACCAATGCCATCGTTTTGATCGTGATTCGTTTCATGGTCAGACCTCCTGTTTCAACTGGAAAAAAGGGATGCGCCTTTTTTCTTGATTTGAATATAGCATATGCCTGCCGCGGAGTCAATAGAAAACGGACAAATGAATAAAAATACATACAAAAACAGCCGAAAGAACGGTTCCCGTTCTCTCAGCTGTCTGCCTTTGAATATGCAGATGAGGCACCCGCCGCGATCGCCGGAAGTCGGACCCGACGCGGTCGGCCGGGCCGCCATTACTGCCGTTTCGCCTTACCGTTATCCCGGTAATACTGGGTGTGGGTGATGGGGTGGGTGGTGGTGCTCCAGATCTCGTCCGCCACGGGCTGCCATTCGTAGGCGAACTCGTCGCAGCGGCCGCAGAGGGTATCCACGTCCTCTTCCATGATCAGGTTGGTGGATTTTGCCCCGGTCTTTTTTACGATGGCCCGCAGCTTTTCCGGGTTTTCCAGCATGGGGCAGGGGCGCAGATGGTTGTCGTTGAAGGGCTGTCCCTTGCGGTATTCCATGAACAGCGGGTTTTGCAGCGCCTGCAGCACTGTGTGGGTGCGGATGTTGGCGTCGGAATAGTGGATGAACACGCAGGGCTCAATATCGCCTGCGGAGTTGACGTGGAAGTAGTTGCGCCCCGCCGCGATGCAGCCGCCCACATACTCGCCGTCGTCCTGGAAGTCGATGACCATGATGGGCTTGCCGGTGGCGGAGTTGCGCATCTTCCGCAGCCAGAAGTACATCATCTTCCGCTGGGCCGGGGTGGGGATCAAGTCCTTATCCGCCGTATGGCCCACGGGCATATAGTTGAAGTACCAGGCGTATTTCACGCCCAGGGCGATCATGGTATCGATAAACGCCTCGCTGGTGACGGATTCCACGTTTTTGCGGGTATAGCACACGGAGATGCCGAACAGGCACCGGTGCTTTTTCAGGGTCTGCATGGCCTGCACCGTGCGCTCGTAGGCGCCCTCGCCCCGGCGGTAGTCGTTGCTGGGGGCGTCGCCCTCAATGCTCAGGGCAAAGGCCAGGTTGCCCACCCGCTTTACCTCCTCGCAAAAGGCGTCGTCGATCAGCGTGCCGTTGGTGTAGGCCATAAAGGCGCAGTCGGGGTTATCCTCGCACAGGCGAAGGATATCGTCCTTGCGGATCAGCGGCTCGCCGCCGGTGAACATATAAAAATGGGTGCCCAGCTCCTTGGCCTGGCTGATGACAGACTGCATCTCCTCCAGGCTCAGGCTCTGGTGGTGGCCGTATTCCGCCGCCCAGCAGCCCTTGCACTTCAGGTTGCAGGCGCTGGTGGGATCAATGAGGATCTGCCACGGGATGTTGCAGTTGTACTTCTCCCGGTTGGCGCGCACCTCCTTGGTGCCGAAGTAACCGGCCTCCACGCCAAGCGACAGCAGCATGTGCCTTAAAATGCCCCGGTCGATATCCTTCAGCATCCCCTTGGCCAGGATGGTATAGATGTTGTTGGGGTCGGCGGCGCCCGCCTTCAGCTTGGCGAAATTTTCCTTGGGGAAAATGCTGTCGCCGATGATCTTTTCCGCGCCCTCCACGATCTTTACCAGATTGGTTTCGGGATCCTTGTCAATGTATCGGAAGATCAGGTCCAGCGCCGTGCCGGCCGCCGATACCACCGCTTTCTTTTTGATGGACATAGTTCTGTTCCCCCTGTTTTGCCGAACAGCAAACTTACCTACTGTAAGTATAGCGCAAAAAACGCGCCGTGTAAATAAGAAGATTGAATTCGTGAGAAATAATACCCGATTTTTGATCGTTTCAGGCCCGATTGTAAAAATTAGGCTTGTTTCTGTCAATTTTGTGTGGTAGTATTTACGATAGAAAAGTGTTACAATACCGTTGCCCGGCAAGGGCAATTTCATACGGAACGGAATCCTGCTTTATGAAATCTTTACGAAAACTGATTTTCCCGCTGCTGGCGGTTTTGCTGGCCGCCGTCTGCCTGGCCCCCTGCGCCTTCGCCGGAGAGGCCGCCGACGCGCTGCGGGACCCGGACGGCCCCCTGGTGGGCGTCAGCAACCGGGGGCTGCGCCGGGAATATCCCGAAAACTCGCTGACGGGCATTATCGCCGCAGGAAAGACCGGCGTTGGCTATGTGCTGACGGACGTGAGAAAAACCGCCGACGGCGTGTTCATCCTCTTCGCGGACGATACCACGGAGCGGATGCTGGACTGCCCGGAGGTGAAAACCGTGGCGGAGACCTCCTTTGCGGAGCTGACGGAGTACAAGCTGAAGGAATATTCCGGCGGGGCCGGGGCGAAGGGGAGCGAAGAGACGGTCCCCACGCTGGAGCAGGCGCTGGCCGCCGCTAAGGACAACGGCTTTTCCCTGCTGCTGAAAACGGACGTGTCGCTGCTTTCGGCGCTGTGCGATTACCTGGCCGCGAAGGACAAAACGGGGGATACCGCCCTGCTGGTGAACGCAAAGGCTTCGGAAATCGCCGCGGCGCTGGCGGGCCGTGAAAACCTGCCGCCGGTGCTGGGCGTCAAGCGCGGCAACGTGATCTTTTCCGTCTGGTCCTATCTGAAGCAGGCCAAAGAGGGCGGCCTTTCCGGCGTGCAGTTGCAGACCACCAACCGTTACGGGGTCAACTTCCACCAGACGGTGCTGGGCCGCTTTAAGGGGAACCTGCGCGCCGTGGCGGACCCCACGGATTCCCGCCTGTGCGGGGCAAGGGAAGACAGCGAAAAATGGTGGGACGACCTGATTGCCCGGGGCTACTCCGTGATCGTCACGGACGAGGCCGCGCTGTTCGCCGACTATCTGACCCGCAACGACGCGGCGCGGGAGCGGCTGAACGGCCTTTATACCCGCTATACCGCCCAGTGGAAGCTGCCGGAAATTGCCTCCCCCCGGTTCAACGACTATCATAAAGCCTATATGGACGCCAAGACCGAGGCGGAACGGATTTTGTCCGACGCCTCCGTCTCCAACCGGGAGATCAGCGACTGCGCCGCCGCCCTGCAAAAGGCGGTGGACGACATCAACGCCAACTACGGCGCGCTGGAGCAGGGCAGCGCCGGGCTTACCGTCACCGCGCCCCGCGTCGCCCTGTGCGTGGGGGCCGTGATCGTGGTGGTTGCGGTGCAGGTGTTCTTCTTTAAGAGAAGGAAAAAGACATAAGTGTCGTTTTGATAATTGGCAATTAGCAATTAGCAATGTCGGGGCCTGCGGCCGGCATAATAATATAATGGGTAAGGGCGAAGCCCTTCCATCATTGCACATTGCTGATTGCACATTGCTAATTAACCATTATATTGTCCTTATCTTTTCCAAAGGGGGAGAAATCAATATGCTCTACCAGATTATCACCGCTCTTGTCTGCCTGGCCGTTATGGTGCTGGCGCCGATTTTTGTGAAGGAGCAGAAAAACGGCCCCTGCTGGCGTTCTTTGTTTGTCAAAATGGTGGCGGCCACGGGTTACGTGGCGGTGGGCCTGCTGTGCGCGGTGAGCACCCGCGCCTGTTCCGCCTTTGACAAGCTGCTGCTGGCGGCGCTGGCGCTGTCGTGGATCGGCGACCTGTTTTTGCACCTGTGGCAGACGAAGGTCTTTCCCGTGATCGGCTTCCTCGGCTTTTTCTCGGCGCATTTCTTCTTTATCGCGGCCTATCTGAAGGGCATCGCGGCGTTCGCGCCGGACAGGGGCTTTTTCTCCGTTCCGGAGATCGTTTTCGTTGCGGCGTTCATCGTCTGTTTTGTCATCTTTGCCGCCAAAACCGGCATGAACCTCAAGGGCGTCATCGCCGTTCCCATCGTGCTGTACGCGGCGGTCATCACCACCATGCTGTGCAAGGCCACGGTCCTCGGCGTTGCCGCCGTGCAGGCCGGCGCGGCCCACGGTGGGTGGATTCTGGTCTGCGCGCTGGCCGGTGCGCTGCTGTTCGTGGCGTCGGATTTCACCATCTCCATCCTGATGTTCAACGAAAAGCACAAGAAAAACTACCCGCTGAAAATGTTCAACATCGTCACCTATTTCGCGGCGGAGCTGCTGCTGGCGCTGCTGAT
>CAMJYF010000121.1 GCA_946409885.1 uncultured Clostridia bacterium
AACTCAGGTCGTCTCTTCGGAGATGCTGGAGATCAGCTCCTCCAGGGCCTCGTTGGTCTTGTCCTCTTTGGCAAGCAAGGCGCGGCGCTCGTTCAGGGCGATGTACATCTTCTCCCGCTTCTCCCCTACCAGGTCGTAGAAGAAATAGGGGATGATGTTCACAAAGGTGGAGATGGTGCCGAGGCCCCTGTACAGGAAGAACACCTTCTGGTAGATGATCTTGCTGCCCTGGGCCCAGGGGCGCTGGGGCAGGGTGGTGTCGTAGCCGCTCCACTTGATCATGGCCAGGCCGAAGGCGGTGCGGATGGGCCGGATCAGCTCGCCCAGCAGCTGGGCGAAAATGCCGATGGTGCCGTCGGGGCGCTCGCCGGTCATGTACTCCGTGTAGTCGTTGATCTCTCTGCCCACCTCCGCTTCAAACACGCTGGCGGGACCGTTGTTGGCGGCGTCCACCGTCAGGCAGATGAAGGAGACGATGCAGATGAACAGGCGCTTATCCACAAAGGGGATGGTCAGCACGCACATGACCACCTTTGTCAACAGGTCCCACAGCCGCAGGGTGATGATGGCGGAACGGTTGTTCTTGAACAGCTTCTGGAATTTGGGGATGAACGTCAGGCTGAGGGGGTTGACGATGTTCTGTCCCAGCTCCACAAAGAAGTTGGCGATGGAGCCCGGCACCTTGTCGCTGCCGAAGATCTCCAGATGGGTGGTCACGTCCCAGGAATAGCCGCCGCTGTTGATCCACATGGTGGAATAGTTGGCGATGGTGTTGCGCAGCAGGTACTTGTTCTTGAGCATGTAGAACAGGGACTTGGTGAGGGGGGCGGGCTTGGGCTGCAGCATGATGCGCTCCTTGCAGCGGATGGCCATGCTCATGTTGCCGATGACGCCCACGGACCCGGCGAAGATGGCCACCACCGCGTACATCATGGACATGGACACGTTGATATAGCCGTGCTCCGTAAAGTCGATGATGGGGGCGAAGAACATATAGATGATGCCGGCGCCGGTGCCGCCGATGTACTGCTGCAAAAGACCCACGGCGATACGGTCGCTGGGGTTCACCGTCTGCATGGAGAGCATGTGCATCCGGGGGATGCCGTAGATGGTGGAGAAGGTCTCCTGAACAAACAGCATCAGAAAGACGAAGGCGATCTTTTTCGGGTCGTTGGCGGTGGCGGTGCCGAAGAACAGGCCGCCGCAGTAGAGGATGACGGTGGAAAGGTAGAAGGGGGCGGCGCCCAGCAGGATGTAGGGGCGGGCCTTGCCCCAGCGGGTACGGGTGCGGTCATACAGCGCGCCCATCAGCGGGTCGTTCAGGGTGTTGTAGATGCTGATGAGCATGTCGATGATGACGATGTAGGTCAGGTCGATCTTCAGCACCTTGACGAAGTACAGCATCCGGTAGTTGTCCAGCGCCGACATCAGCTTGGTGGCAAGGTCTGAGATGGCGGGAAAGGCCATCTCGCCGGGGCTCAGCACGCCGGTGTGGAACATCCGGGTGGCCAGGCCGCTGTACTTGTTCAGCTTTTGCTCGGAGATATTCGCCGCGGAGTTGTCCTCCGCCGAAAACACGCCTTCCACAAAAGACTTGTTGTTCTTGTCTTCAGCCATTTTCTGTCAACCTCCTTACTCTACCGTTACTTCACAGGACGAGCGGTACCAGCCGTCGTCCGACAGGGCGTACACCGTGGCCGTGCCGGGGGCCACGGCGGTGACCGTGCCGTTTTCGTCAACGGAAGCCACGCTCTCGTCCGTGGTGTACCAGGTGACGGTCTGTACCGTGGGCTTTTTCAGGGCAAAGCCCTTGTTGTCGCTGGCCACCTTGGCGGTCAGCGTCTCCGTACCGCCGGTTTTCAGCTTCAGGCTGTGCTTGTTGATCTGCATGTATTCCACGGAGACCTTCACGGTCACGTCGCAGGAATCGGAATAGGTCTTGCCGTTGAAGGTGAAGCTGGCGGTGACGGTGGCCTTGCCCGGCTCGCTGCCGGTCAGCTTGCCGGCCTTCACGTAGCCCTTTTTGTCCACGGTGACCACGCTCTCGTCGGAGGAGGTCCAGGTGATCGCATAGGCTTTGGGGTCGTCGCAGATGCGCTCCGCGGTGATCTGGTCCTTTTTGCCGGGGGCCAGGGTGATCTCATGCTTGTTCAGCTCCATGGCGGGCCAGGTAAAGGAGAACACGGTCTCCTCGGTGAAATCGGCGGAACAGACCGCCGTTTCAGAAGCCAGATGCTCGTCCTTGACGAGTACGCCGGCGGAAGCGCTCACATCCTTGTGATACACCAGCTCTTTCAGCTGGTCCGTCAGGCGGTTGACCCGGAAGCGGATCGTCAGCGCCGTTGTTTCGGACCGGATATCCGAAAGGGCGGCAAATGGTTCCACGGCAGGACGGAACATGGAAACGACTTGGTCAGTGCTCGGAGTAAACAGCCGCGCCGCCAGCCCCGCGTCGTTTTTCAGCGTCACGGTAAAGCTGTAATCGTCCCGGTAGTGCTTCTGGTAAGGGTAGTCCGAGCCGCAGACCCCGCAGGTCTCCACCGGCTCCGCGCTCTCCTCGCCGCAGGATTTGCACCGGTAATAGATATAGTCGCAGGTGAAGCTCTCAATATCGGAGGCGGCGAAGGCGGGCTTCCAAAGGTAGTCGCTCACGTCCTCCCCGTAGGCGGTATCGATCTTTTCAACGCTGCCGGAAACGGCGTCTTCCGCCGGGTCGGCCAGGAACAGCAGCGTGTCCTTCAGCGCGTCGGGGCCGTCCGTTTCAATGGAATCATCCTCCACGCGGAATTTCCATTCCCGGTGCAGGGCGGGCTTTTCGGCAACGGCGTTATCCACCACGCCGTTCAGGTAGGCCAGCAGCTCCTCGCCGCTCTCCGGGACGGCCGTCTTTCCCTCCGTCAGCACAGCGGGCGGGAAGGTGCCCTCCAGGTTCAGCAGCAGGCGGATACCGTAGATAAAGCCCACGGCAAAGATCAGGATCAGCACGGTGATGACGATGGGGTACATCAGCTTGTTCTTTTTTTCCAGGTTTTCTTCCTGCAGCTGCAGCGCCTCTTTGTCGGGCATCGTTACCTTAGCGTCGGCCATCTCACTTCGCCTCCTTTTCATGGGCTTTGCGGTAGTCTTCCTGCTCCTGAGCGATCTCCTCGTCGATCTTGCGGGTCTCGGCGGTTGCCACAATGGGCTGGTGGAGCTTATCAAGGTCCAGCTTGCCGGCCTTCAGCTCCTTATACAGCCGCGCCCGTTCCTCCATGCCCTCGGCGTAGACCACGGGCACGCCCTTTTTATTGAGGATCAGGTTCACGGCGGCCACCGCGGCGAAGGCCACGACGGAAACCAGCAGGCCGAAGCCCTTATGCACGGCAAATACCTGGTCGCTGGTGTTCGGGATCAGTACCAGCGCGGCAATGGAAACCACAGCCCCTGCGCAGGAGAGCCCCGCGATGATCTTCTGCATGTTCTTCACGCTTAAAAAGCACAAAATCGTGGCCAGCAGCACGATCACGGCGAAGGCGGCCGCCGCCACATAGGCGTACAGGCCCCGCCGCAGATCGCCCAGCACCGCGCCGGACAGGTCGCCGGACACACCGGTGAGATAGCCGAGATCCTTTCCGGTGAACAGGCCGATGAGCCCCGTCAGGCTCAGGTCCGTCCTGCTCTCGTAAAAGGGCAGCAGGATGGAAACGAACCCGCTGGGGACCAGCAGCGAAAGCGCCGGCAGGAGCGACGCGACAAGGCGGACGATGGTCAGCTTCGACCCGATGAACGCCGCCTTGAAGCGGGCAAATTTCACCTTTACGTTGGCCTGCGACAGCTCGGCGTATTTTGCCTCGCGGTAAAAGGTTTCCTCAAAGCCGACAAAGCGCATGTTCACCCCGCAGGCCGGGCAGAACTGGCTTAAGTCGGTCAGCTTCAGCTTGTGTCCGCAGTTGGGACAGTTGGCCATAAAGACTCCTCCTGTTCAGTCGTAATTACAGTGGGTCGCCGGAGAAACGCCCGTATCATACAATATACCGGGCAGGTGACATTCCGGTGACTTTCCGGTGACGATTTTGTCACTTTCCCCCATAATACTAAACATTATATCAGCTATTTGCATAGTTTGCAAGAGGAATGCGGCGTTTTTTTTTGCGTTTTTGCCCCAAACCTGCCGCGCCGCAAAAAGAAAAAAGCGACAGGAACCGGCCGTCCGGAGGACGGCTTTCCTGCCGCGAGGAGGAAGGAAGCGGAAGGCTGGCTCTTCTGATACGTCGCGCCGTATGCTTACCGTTGAGAATCCCCGCTTTCTTCGTCCCGCTCTTGCCCCGGCAGCGCCGCGTACTTTTCCTGCGAGACACGCAGGGCGCCGTCGGGCAGCAGGGTGGTCAGGGTGACGCCGTAGTGGCAGTCCCGTTCCGGCCAGCCCTTTCTGTCCTCCATGCTGTAGGTGTTGTAGCCGCCGCACTGGGAATAGACGAGCAGCACGCCCCGGTACCCGGCGCAGAAGTCGTTGACGTGGTCGTGGCCGGCAAACACGGCCTGCAGGCTGCCTTCATTTACTGCCGCGTCAAAAAAGCCGCTGTTGTAGGGGGAACAGCCCACGCTTTCGTTCTGGCCGCCGTACAGCAGCTCCGCCTTGCCGGTGAGCGCGAAGCCCTGCTCCTCGTTCCCCCCGAACACCTCGGCGTATTCCGGCAGGGGGATGTGCAGGTAGACCATCGTCCGCACCGGGCCGTAGCGGCGGCGGGTCTTCTCCGTCTCCCGCAGGTACCAGGCGATCTGCTCCCGCTTTAAAAAGTCATAGCCGTCCAGGTCCTCCGGCAGGCCGTATGCCGCCCGGCGCTCCGGCTGGATATCCCGGCCGGAATCGAACAGGTACAGGCTTTTGGCCAGCGTGGTCTCGCTGTTTTTAATGTGAATGGCAAAGTTGCCGTAGCCGAACAGGGAGGGATCCCCAAAGCGGCACAGGCAGTGGGGGCCGTACTGAAAGCCCTTGTACATCAGGTACTTGTAATAGCCCTTTTCCTCCCGGGCCTCGTGGTTGCCGAAGGCGTAGGCCCAGTACACGCCCAGCTTTTCAAACAGCTGCGCCAGCTGCACCGCGTCGATCTGCTGAAAATCCGACTGGTTTACGTCCCCGGTGAAGATCACCAGATCCGGCCGCAGCCGCTTGATCTGCCGCACCAGCATCCGCATGGATTTGTTGTTGCGGTCCGCGGCGCTGCCCCCGCGGGTGAGGGGGCTTTTGGTATCCAGGTGCAGGTCGGTAGTCGTCAGGATTGTAAATTCGCCCGGGTCGATCGTGCCGTCCGGCCGGCACTTCGCGATGGTGACGGAGGTCTCGTCCTCCTCCACGATACGGACGCTGCTGCCGACGTATTCCGCCTCCGCGTTTTCGCTGAACAGGAATTTCGGCCGCCTGCCGCCGGTGACCCGGTGCAGCAGCCGCGCCCCCGCCAGCACGGCGGCGATTCCTTTGTGACGCAGAAAAGTGATCACGGGATGCATGGAGCGCGGTTCCCCTTTCTTCTTAAAATATACCCTTAACGCAAAAATCATGAAGAGAAGGAATATCATGCAGGACAGTCTCCCAAAGGGTGCTGTCGTCCACTTCCTGATAGTCATGCGCGATCACATTTCTCATGCGCCGCACCTGCGGCCATGGGATCGCCGCACCGGTTTCCCGCCGAAAATCTTCAGACAGTTTTCCCGCAAGCTCCCCGATCTGAAAGACGCTTAACGTAACAGACCGATAATAGGCTTCGTCAGACGTAAAAATCTCATAATCCTCTCCGAACCTGTCAACCAGCCGCCTGATTACTTCACAGTGAGCCGCGATATGCTCAAGCAGACAGCGATCCTTGTCTGTCATAAAGCAGTCTCCTTTCCGTCAACAGCGCGTTGACAAAGCGCGGACTGTTGGCCAGGGTTCGCTTCTGTTCCAGCGTTTGGGTGGTCACAAGATCGATTTCTTTTTTTACCGCATCCTCCAAATCGCCGTACAGCCCTCCCATTTGAAAAAGGGTATGCACAAGAGAACCGTCGCGATCCACAAGGATATCCACGTCGCTGTCCTCGGTGGCTTCCCCTCTGGCGTAGGAGCCAAACACATACACGGCTTTCAGTCTGTATTTTTCCGCTATCGGCGTTATGATTTCACTTAACTGGTCCAGGGTGTAAACCATGGAACAAGCCTCCTCCTAACCGTTGCGCTAACTTTCCTTGTTAGTATATCACATTGAATCAAAAAAATCAATGCATACCGCAAAAGGCCGGTGGAAAACACAGCTGCCCCCGCGTCGGAGAATCGT
>CAMJYF010000122.1 GCA_946409885.1 uncultured Clostridia bacterium
CCGCCCGCAACGCGATTCCGATTTTTGAGCATTCGTTATTGTTTTACGTTAATTTTAAGATGTAACTTTTGTATGGAGCCGCCTCCGGCGGTGCGGCTCACTGAGCCGCGCTACGGTGAGGACCTGGAGAAAGACATGGTATATCCATCACAATTTCATAAACAACACAGATTGACGACTTACGATTATTCTTCTCCGGGATCGTATATGCTGACGATTTGCGTCGCGGGGCGGAACAGAATTCTATCACAGGTGGAATATCGGGGCATGTATGAGCCCGCTGACGTTGAACTGACGCCGACAGGACGGATTGCGGAGAAGTATATCAACGGAATCCCGCATCATTATTCCTGTGTTACAGTGGATAATTACGTGATTATGCCGGACCATATCCATTTGCTGCTGACGATTGAACCGGAGGCGGAATCTTTGCCAAAGAAACCGGAAATACATACGATTATCCGGATGTTCAAGACGATGACGACAAAGGAATTGGGCTATTCGATCTGGCAGGACAGTTTTTATGACGTGATCGCGGAAACAGAAGAACGGTTTTTAATATGCCAGCAATATATCGACGAGAACCCTGCCGCATGGCTTGAAAAACAGGATGAACCGTTTTTGCCAAAGTAATAACATTGTTTATCATGTTTCTGATGGCAGAAAGATTGAGCGCTGGAGGGAATCATTATTATGTCAGTCCTTCAAGGCTTGGGATGGACGTTTGATACGGTAGCGTCAACCTATGAGAAATATCGTCCCGGTTACGTTGACGAATTATATCAGACCATATTCAAATATATCTCAATCGACAAAAACAGCCATGTGGTTGAAGTGGGAAGCGGCGGCGGACAAGCCACCGGTCCCATGCTGCAAACGGGATGCCGTCTGACTGTGGTGGAATGCGGCGAATGTTTTTCCGCGCGACTGAAAGAGAGATTCCGTGAATACCGCAACTTCTCGGTCATTAACGGGAAATTTGAAAACGTCGATTTTCCAGACAATACGTTTGATTTGGTGTTTTCCGCATCTGCGTTTCACTGGATTCCGGAGGAAATCGGATACAAAAAAGTTTTTTCCATGTTGAAAAGCGGAGGTGCGTTTGCGCGTTTTGCCAATCATCCGTACCGGGCTAAGGAAAATCCGGCGCTGTCCGGAGAGCTGGATAAAATCTATGATGAATATTATTACAAGTATTATCATAAGAAGCATGAAATATTGACAGACTATACCGATGCACAAGCAAAAGCGCGGGCAATGCTTGCCGAAAATTATGGCTTTGCGGAGATTCAATATGCATTGTTTTATCGCGAGCGAGTGTTTTTCGCGAGGGAATATGTTGAGCTTCTCGGCACATATTCGGATCATATCGCAATGGAAGATTCGACAAGACAACCGTTTTTCTTGAAAATAGAAGAGGCAATCAACCGGCACGGCGGTACAATCACCGTATCTGACACGATTGATTTGCAGTTGGCGAGAAAAAACGGATGATGTAAGAATCGGAATCGCGTTGCGGGCGGTGCCGATCGTGTTTGATTAACATGTAGCGCGGCTCATTGAGCCGCCCCGCCGTCAGGCGGTCCTTGGTTGAACAACATCATAGAACCAACATTTCCCAACGAGGAACGTTCCATTATTCGGAATCGCGTTGCGGGCGGCTCACTGAGCCGCGCTACGATTATAACCGGCTTTGCCGGGGCGGCTCATTGAGCCGCGCTACGAAATAAAAAGGGGAACCGTTATGCAAACATTCAAAATCCATTCCACTCTGGCGCGGAATATTTCGTTTTTCCTCCGCCGGGACCCGGCGGTGCCGAAGGCGCTGTTCGCGGCGAAAAACGAGAAACCGGACCTCTCCGGCGTAAACGTGCCGCTGCCCGCGCGGAAAAAGGACTATTTCTGCGCTGTCGATTCCGGCAGGGCCCTGTGGCTGGGCGCTCCCAACGGCGTGACCCGGTATGAGCCCGCCGCCCAACGGGACGCGGACCGGGTGATGTACTTTTCCGCGGAGCGGGACCTGCCGGATAACGACGTAAAGGCCCTGTACTGCGACGGGGCCGACCCGGAAAGCATCTGGGCGCTCACCGCCGGGGGCGTGACGCACATTGTGCTGGAGGAGATCTCCGCAGAGGAAAAGGCGCGGCGCCTGACGGAGGAGACCCACCGCTACGTGGACCGCCGGGGCATGGTCACCCAGCGGGGGCTGACCGTGCCGCGGGAGCTTTCCACCCAGGTGCCCTACGGCCATTCGGATAACTCCGGCACCTTTACCGCCGGCTTTGCCGTGGGCGAGCTGTGCCGCTACGCCGTCATGAAGCGCGAGAGGGGCGCGGACGATCCCTCCACGATAGAGGCAAAACGCAGCGCCCTGCGGGCCACCGAGGCCACGCTGCTGTTGATGTATATCGCGGGCCGGGGCAACGGCTTTGTGGCGCGTACCTACGTCACCACCGCCGAGCCCGTGCCGGACGACGGCCTGTTCTACCGCAAATCCGGCGGCAGGGCCACCTGCCTGCCCACCACCTACGCCAAGGAAAGGGGCATCGCCGGGCTGGTGACCGACGCCTCCGCCCCGGTGCCGGACCGGCTGGCGAAATATTACCGCGACGCCGGTTTCACCGACGACGATATCATCTACAAGGGCGATACCAGCAGCGACGAAATCACCCACCACTACTGGCTGATCTACTTTGCCCACGAGATCCTCGGGGCGGAGGACCCGGAGCTGGACGAGCTGCTGCAAACCGCCGCCAGGGCCACCATGGCCCATATCATAGACAACGGCTACTGCCTGCGGGAATGCGACGGCAAGCCCACCACCTGGGCCAAGTGGAATCAGGACTATTTCCGCTCCATGGTCGGCTGGTCGGACGCCTGCCTCAACGCCGCGGAGGTGCTGATGTACTTAAAGGTCACCATGCACGTCACCGGCGAAACGGGCCGCTGGAAGGAGGCCTATGACGCCCTGGTGGCGGACGGCTACGCCAAACTGACCACCCTTCACGACCAGCGCTTCCATATCAGCGCCCAGACCCAGCGGCTGGAACAGGTGGAGGAGCTGATGTACGGCGACAATATGCTGGCCACCTGCTCCTACTGGCTGCTGATCGCGCTGGAGGACGACCCCGCCTTAAAGGAGACCTACCGCAAGGGCTATCAGGGCTGGGACGCCACCTTCCGCCGGGAGCACAACCCCATCTACGACTTCCCCTATCTGCTCTCCTGCCCGGATCAGACCGTGGACACGGAGCGGCTGGTGGACTGGTTCCGCCGCTTCCATATCACCCGGCTCAACGCCGCCCCCTCGGTGGCGGAGCGGTACGACGTGCCCCTGCGCCTGCGCTTTGGCGGCATGAAGGAGACCAGCTGGCTGCTGCCGCCGGACGAACACTATATTACCAAATACGACCGCAACCCCTATTACTATGAGGGCGGCGGCAATCTGCGCGAGGTGGAAAGCTGCTACGTCTACACCTGCGCCTACTGGCTGGGCCGGTATTACGGCATCATCGAAAGGGAGGGAGAATAAAATGTCCGCTAACGCAAAAATCCATCTCATCGGCAGCGCCCATCTGGACCCCATCTGGCTGTGGCGGTGGCAGGAGGGCTGCGGCGAGGTGCTGCAGACCTTCCGCAGCGCGCTGGACCGGCTGAAGGAATACCCCGATTTCGTGTTCACCTGTTCCTCCGCCGCCTACTACAAGTGGGTGGAGGAGATCGCCCCGGATATGTTCGGGGAGATCGTCGCCCGGGTGAAAGAGGGCCGCTGGGTGCCCGTCAACGGCTGGTGGGTCCAGCCGGACTGCAACATGCCCTCCGGCGAGTCCTTCGCCCGGCAGGCGCTGTATTCCCAGCTCTATTACTATGAAAAGTTCGGCAGGATCTGCTCCACCGGCTACAACGTGGATTCCTTCGGCCACAACGGCAACCTGCCTCAGCTCATCTTCAAGGGCGGCATGAACGCCTACGTGATGATGCGCCCCGGCGAGCACGAACACCCCGGCATCCCGTGGACCTTTTTATGGAAGGGGATCGACGGCACCAAAATGCCCACCTTCCGCATTAAGGAGAGCTACACCGCCAGCGGGCAGAAGGCGCTGGACGACCGCATGGCGGAGGCGGAGCAGCGCATCGCCGAGGACGGCCACGGCGTTATGCTCTTCTACGGCGTGGGCAACCACGGCGGCGGCCCCACCCGGTGGGATATCGAGTACATGCAGCAGAACCTGACCCGCGAGGGCTGCCACCGCATGAAGTTCGATTCCCCGGACGGGTATTTCCACTCCCTGTGCTGCGGCATGCCGGATCTCCCCATCTGGGAGGACGACCTGCAGCACCACGCCAGCGGCTGCTATTCCGCCACGTCCCTGGTCAAACAGCTCAACCGCCGGGCGGAAAACGCCCTCTACGCGGCGGAGGCCTTCTCCACCGCCGCGGCGAAGACTGCCGGCATGGGCGATAAGACGGCAACCTTCCAAGAGGCCTGGCATGAGGTCAACTTCAACCAGTTCCACGATATCCTCTGCGGCTGCTCCATCATGGAGGCCTACGACGACGTGCGGGACGCCATGGGCCACGCCCTGAATCTGGCCGCCAAAACCCAGAACGAGGCGCTGCTGCGTATGGCCCGCCGGGTGGATACCTGGGTGGAGGGCGTCAGCGAGCCCTATGCGGCGGTGCGCAACAACGACTGCCCCTTCCCCCGTCCCATCCTCGTCTTCAATCCGTTGTCCTTCCCGGTGAAGGTGCCGGTGCGGTCCCTCTATCCCTCCCGTACGGTGAAGGATGAAAAGGGCAACGACGTGCCCTTCCAGAACGTCCGCTCCTCCCGCTCCAACGACTCCCATCTGGATACCCTCTTTCTGGCTGACCTGCCCGCCTACGGCTACCGCACCTACTGGATGGAGCTGCGGGACTGGGAGCACCCGGTCCAGACCGCGAAAACCGGCGTAAAGGCGGCGGGGCTTACCATGGAGAACGAGTATCTCTCCGTGACGTTTGACGAAAAGACAGGCTTTATCACCGGCCTTACCGATAAAACCGCCGGGTTCGATTACGCCTCCCCGGCAAAGCCCGTGGCGGTGCCCACGGTCATTCACGACGACAAGACCGATACCTGGGCCCACAACGTGTTCACCTTCCACGATGTGCTGGGCACCATGGCGCTGGCATCCATCGAGCTGGTGGAGAGCGGCCCCGCCCGGGCGGTGATCCGCACGAAGCACACCTTCGGGCAGTCTTCGCTCACGCAGGATTTCATCCTTGGCGCGGAGCAGAAGACCCTGCGGGTCAAGTGCAAGGCCCTCTGGCAGGAGCCGTTCACCCTGCTGAAGATGTCCTTCCCGGTGGCGGGCGACAACGCCGTCAACTACTATGAAATCCCCGGCGGCATGATCCGACGCCCCTGCGACGGGGACGAGGAGCCCGCGGGCAAGTTCGGCGCGATCTCCTTTGATAACGGCGCCCGCCGCACGCTGGCGGTGGTCAACGACAGCAAATACAGCTACGACTGCCCCGGCAACGATCTGCGCCTGACGGGCATCCGCAACGTGATCTTCGCGGACCACTACTCCCACCGCCCCGCCGCCAACTTCAACTTCTGCGACGAGGGCCTGCAGCGATTTGAATACGGCGTGTACGTGGCCGACGGCGAAGCGGGCGCAACGGACGTAGCCAAAGAGGCCATTCAGTTCAACGTCCGCCCCGCGGTGGTCAGCGAGAGCTTCCACAAGGGCATGGAGCCCCAGTGTAAGAGCCTGATTTTCGTCAGCGCGGATAACGTGGTGATGACCGCCTGCAAGTTCTGCGAGGACGGCAGCGGCGATACGTTGCTGCGCGTCTACGAGACGAGCGGCCGGGAGACCCGCGCCCATATCGTCTGCGATATGTTGGACGCCGCCTTCACCGCCGATTTCGGCCCCTTTGAGGTGAAAACCTTCCGCATCAATGCGGAGGGGAGAGTCACGGAGACGAATTTCTTAGAGGGGATCGTCAATCAACAATGAGCAATTAGCAATTAGCAATTAGCAATGAACAATGGACCTGCGGCCGACATCTTAAAATGGGTATGGGCGGAGCCCATCCGAAATTGCGCATTGCACATTGCTAATTGCACATTGATCCCATCGCAAGCAAGGGGAGAGATAATATGACGGCTAAACTTGCCGCCCGGTTCGCCGGGCAAAAGGAAACCGTGGATTCCGTCCGGCAGATCGACCGGGACCTGTACCTGATGGAATGCCGCTACGACTATC
>CAMJYF010000123.1 GCA_946409885.1 uncultured Clostridia bacterium
GATCACGTCCACATGCTTTGCCATCTCCTGATAGTTGACCCCGGGGTAGAGGCACATCATATTGGTGGTGACGGGGATCTCCGGCGTCAGCTCCCGCAGCGGCGCGGTCTCGTTATCCAGAAAGGAGATATGCTGCGCCGTCACAAAGCGGTTCCAGTCCAGCGTCAGGGCGGGCACGTGGTTCTCGCCGCGTCCCTTGGGGGAGGATATCTGTGAAAAATCCGTGAACCGATGGGACCAGAAGCCGTGCCACCAGTAGTGGTTCAGTTCGTTGATATCGTTGTGATAGGTCTCCCGCAGCCAATCGCGGAAGGCCCGCTGGCACAGCTCGCAGTGGCAGGCGCCGCTGTATTCGTTGGAAACGTGCCACATGGCCAGCGCCGGGTGATCCCGGAAGCGCTCCGCCAGCGCCCGGTTGATCGCCCGTACCTTTTCCCGGTAGACGGGGGAGGTGAGGCAGTGGTTGTGCCGCACGCCGTATTCGTTGCGGATGCCGCTCTCCTCCACCCGCAGCACCTCCGGGTATCGCTGCGCCAGCCACGGGGGCCGCGCGCCGGAGGGGGTGGCCAGGATCGCGGCAATCCCGCCCGCGTGCAGTTTGTCCAGCACGGTTTCCAGCCAGCCGAAGTCATAGCGGCCCTCTTCCGGTTCCAGCAGCGACCAGGAAAAGATGCCCACCGTGGCGGAATTGACGTGGGCCAGCTTCATCAGCCGCACGTCCTCGTCCCAGATTTCGGGCGTATCGATCCACTGGTCCGGGTTGTAGTCGCCGCCGTGGATCAGCCAGGGGAACGGATAGGAACGCCGCATAAAAAAACCTCCTGTGGTAACCCTGTAGGGGCGGGCACTGACCGCCCGTAACCGTGATCATCCTAACTACTTTCTATTTGAGGGAGTTTGACGGGCGGGCTCTGACCGCCCGTAACCGTAATCATCCTAACTACTTTCTGTTTGAGGGAGTTTAACGGGCGGTCAGTGCCCGCCCCTGCATCCCTGCCTATCCTGCTTTTTCCGTCATACGACGATCTGCCCCAGCACCTCGCCCACCTTTTCGTGCAGCGCAAGGGTGGCCATGTCGTCGTAAGGGGTGGCGTCCCGGTTGATCAGCACCAGATGCTTTCCCCGGAAATAGTTGAGAAAGCTCGCCGCCGGGTAGACGGTCAGGGAGGTGCCCGCCACGATCAGCGCGTCCGCCGCGGCAATGGCCTTCACCGCGCCGCGGGTGCAGGCCTCGTCCAGCGGCTCCTCGTACAGCACCACGTCCGGCTTGATCACGCCGCCGCAGTCGCAGGTGGGCACGCCCTTGCTTTTCCGTATCTGTTCCGCGGTGTAAAATTTGCGGCAGTTCCGGCAGTAGTTGCGGTGGACGCTGCCGTGCAGCTCAAACACATTTTTGCTGCCGGCCAGCGTATGCAGGCCGTCGATATTCTGGGTGACCACCGCCTTCAGCCGGCCGGCCCGTTCCAGCTCCGCCAGTTTCCGGTGGGCGGCGTTGGGCTTCGCGTCAAGGAACAGCATTTTCTCCCGGTAAAAATCAAAGAATTCTTTGGTATGCGATTCAAAAAAGCTGTGGGACAAAATCGTTTCGGGCGGGTAGTCGTACTTCTGATGGTACAGCCCGTCCACGGAGCGGAAATCCGGAATGCCGCTCTCCGTGCTGACGCCCGCGCCGCCGAAAAAGACGATATTGTCGGCGCCGTCGATAACAGCCTGCAGCGCCGCTATGCTGCCGTTCATCTCACGTATTCCTCCAGGCACAGCCCGTTCTCTTTCATCTGTGTGGCCGCCTCCACGCCCACGTAGCGCCAGTACCAGGGGCGGGCCGCCACTTCGGTGACCTGTTTCTTTTCCGCGGTGTACCGCTCAATAAAGCCGTATTCCGCCGCGTGCGCCCGCAGCCATTCATAGGTGGGCTGCTGGTTGAAGGAATCCAGCTGCATGCCCACGGAAACGGAAAGCCCGGCGTTGTCCTCGCTGCAGCCCGCGGGAAGGATCACCTCCGCCGCCAGCTGCTTTGCCGCGGCCTCCGTTACGCCCTGCGAGGTGAACTCCTCCACCTTTTTGTTGTACAGCGTCTCCTGCAGGTCCCAACTGACGTAGCCGGAAACGGGCGTCAGCTCAAGGCCGTCCGCCCTGGCCGCGTCGTACATCTGCTGGAACGCGTCCGCCACCCGCTCGTCCACCTGGATGGTGCTGCCTTCCACGGCGGCGGCCAGCCGCGGCTCATAGCCCTTTTCCAGCCGGTTGTGCCGGTTCAGCAGCACCAGCGACCAGCTGTCGTCCTTGGGCATTTCCACCACGTTCACTTCCACCGCGCCGGGCAGCGCCGAGGTGGCCGTGGCGGCCGCCGCCGAAGACGTTGCCGCCTCCGTCGTGGGGGTCGTGGCTGCCTCCGTGGTGTTCTGCGCGGAGGTCGTCTCCGGCGCGGCGCCGTTGAGGTAGGGCGCCAGCTTGTCCCAGTATTTCAGGCTGAGGGTATACGAAGCGAAAAACGCCGCCGCCAGTATGATCAGTGAGACCAGAACAAAAATGATCTTTTTTGACATTGTGTTGTCCTCCCGTACAGGCTGTGATAAAAACATACCTGAACATTATATACCGGAATGCGGAATTTGTCAATTCATGAAAATGGGAGGATGACGCGCGGCAGCGGCATCCGGCCGGCGAAAAAGCTGTTTCCGCCGGTGGTTCGGCGGCAAAAAAAAGCCTCCCGGGGAAGGGAGGCTTTGCGGTTGCGTTTTCGCGGTTATCAATACTGGAAATCCCACAGCTTCATGTAGTTGTCCAGCGTGCCGCTCTTGTTCTTCAGGGTGGCGATCAGGATCTTCGCGGAACCGATAGCGATGTCCACGTGGGCGGTCTGGTCCAGGGTGACGAATTTGCCGTCGGGGGTAATCTCCGCCTCGATCTTGTAGCCCTTGTAAACCACGTGCACGTCGTTGAAGTCGCTGACGATCTTGACGTTGGTGGTAACTTCCTTTTCAATGTCTTCCCACAGCAGCACGGAATCGGTGACTTCCTTCAGGAAGGTACCGGCCTTGGGGGTATCCTCGTCCTGCATGATGATGGTGATCTTGTAGTTGCCGTTGGCCTCGGTGCACTCGGCGGAAGCAACCTTGCTGTAATCGGTCAGCGTAAAGCCCGGGAAGCGGTTCTTCGCGTCGTCGGAACCCTTCTCGCTGAACTGATCCTCGGCGGATTCCTCGGTGGTCACGTAGCCGGCGACCGCCTTTTCAATGGCGGAGTCCACCATGCCGATGCCGGTGATGTTCAGGGCGCCGACCACCTGATACTCTTTCTTGTGATAGCTGGCTTCCGCGTTGTTCTTGATGCGGGCGGCCGCGTTCTTGTAGAAATCCAGCACCTCGTCCTTGGTGGAGGGCTTGCCGGTGGAGGAGGCGGCGGGCGTTTCCGCGGCGGGCGTCTCGGCGGCCGGCGTTTCGGCGGCGGGCGTCTCGGCGGCGGGTGTTTCCGCGGCGGGAGCCTGCGTGGCGGGTGTGGCGGCGGGCGTGGTGTCCGCGGTGTTGTTGGCCGGGACGGAGTTGCTGCCGATGGCGATGCCGCTCAGGTCCAGATCGTTGCCGTCCTTATCCACAAAGCGGACCAGGATCTCCTGCGTGCAGGAGCAGAACGCCAGCAGCATACCGGCGACGAGCATCAGGGAAATGACTCTGAGAATATTTTTCTTCATTGGGAAAACAAACCCCTTTCATGGTTTCCTGTAATGTTGCTGCACAGTCAATGCAATACACATAATAATTTACAACATCTTGGGTGGATTGTCAAGTGCGTTTATAAAAAAATCACCGGCCGGAAAGAAAATCCATGGGTCAGTATTGAAAATCCGTGTACTCCGTGGTGCTGGCCAGCACCACCTCCACGTCGGTGCTGATGATGCGGATCTTCGCGTTCTTCAGCTTCATGGTGCCCTGCACAAAGGTCTCGTAGGCGGTCACGCTGCCGGCTTCATCCACCGTGGCTTTGGCGTAGCAGCCGTCGAACACCACCTCAATGTCCTCCCGGGCCACCTCCGCGTTCACCTTGGGCGCGTAGGTGTTCACCACGTCGTCCACGGTGATGAACTCAAAGATGCGGGAGCAGATACTGCCGACGGCATCCGGGTTGGTCTCTCCCTTTACATGTACGGTGATCACGTAGCCGCCGCCCGAGGGCTGCACGTCGATCCCCTCAATGTCCTCCACGGTCAGTTGGGAAACGTAGGGCACGTTGTAGGGGGACATGACCGCGTCGCCGGATTCCCCCTTCTGCACGGTGGTGACGGCGGCGTCCTCGGAAAGCAGCGCCTCCTTCACCAGCCCCACCACGGAATTGGCCAGGGTGTTGGAAAGGACGATATCCTTGGTGGCGGTGGTTTTGGACTTGGTAAAGCCCGCTCTGGAGGCCTTGATCCGGTTCACCGCGATGTTGAAATAGCTGAGCTGCTCTTCCGCGCTCATGGAAAGCAGTGCCGCGTTGCCCGTAACGGCCCCCTCGCCGGAGGGGGCGGCGGTTTCCGCGCTGTCGTCCCGCGGCGCGGCGTCGGCGGCGGGCGCGTCCGTGGCGGCGGGCTCCTCCCCCGGGGGGATCTGGATATCCACGGTAAAGCAGCCGGTCAGCAGCAGCATCAGCAGCGCGGTCAGCAAGGCGGCGCTTTTCTTCAGAATCATCCTACGCATCTTCTTTTTCATCTTATTTTCAACAAATACTGTATACTATCCTGTGGGTTTTGTCAATAAGTGTTTTCCCTTCTCTTGACTATCCCCCGCAAAAAAGCTATAATGAAAACACAAACCATGAGAAAGGAGACGGCGGCGATGCTGAAAAAATGGCTCTGCGTGATGCTGGCGGTGTTGACAGCCGCCGTTTGCGCGCCCTTCGCTTCCGCTTCCGAGGCCACTGTCTCGGAATCCGTCCCCGTCCCTCAAATCACCTCCTCCGACGAGGCGGTCACGGAGACGGACCGGCTGATCACGCTGGCCTATACCGCCCGCGCGGCGGAGGTGGAGGCGGTCCGCAAGGCTTATCTGGGGGAGCTGCTTGCCGCCCACACCCAGGAGGAGATCGCCGCTTCCGACGCGGCCTGGATCCTGCACGAAACCGTACTGTTCTGCGAGGTCTCGCCGGACGGGCGCAGCTGGTACCCGCTCAGAACGCTGGCGGCGGAGGACGGAACGCTGACCCTGTCGCTGTTTGAGGATATCCTGCCCGCGTTGGCGGCGGGCGGCGCGGAGCTGCACCAGAAGATCTACGGTTTTGAATACCGGCTGCGGTTTCTGGTCGCCTCCGACGACTATTCCCCCCGGGAAAACAACCGGGTGTTCGCCGCCGGGCGCCCTTGCGAAGCGGTGGCGTTCTCCTGTCCGGAATTCACCTTCGTGGACTGCGTCATTCCCGCAGACGCGCAGATGGAGCGCAGCTTTCCGGCCTTTATGTATTACCCCAACAAAGAGGAGCTTCGGCTGCCCTATCCCACCCGCGACGGCTATTTCTTCGCGGGCTGGCTGAAGTGGAACGGCGGCTATACCGAAACGGTGCCCGCCAACTCCCGCTACTACCGCGTCACGGCCCAGTGGGATCCCCGCACCTACGCGGTCAACTACGTGCTTTCCACCAATCCCGATCCCCGCTTCAGCTACAGCTTCGGCAGGGCCAACAACAGCGCCAACCCCACCGCGCACACGGTAGGGGAGAGCGCCGCGCTGTACAAGCTGAAATCCCCGGTGGGCGGCTTTGCCTTCGACGGCTGGTACCTGACCGCCGATTTCTCCGGCGAGCGGCTGGAATACATTCCGGCGGACGCGGTGGGGGACCTGATCCTGTACGCCAAATGGGCGCTGTTTGAAGAGGTGGAAGCCCGTGAAAAGGAGGAGCGGGAGGTCTACGCCCGCTCGCTGCACTACGGCGACCTGGATAACGACGGCGAGGTGACCGCCGGCGACGCCCGTCTGGCGCTGCGGCTTTCCGTGGGGCTGGAAAACGATATGCCGCTGGAGATGGTCAAACGGGCGGATATCTTCGATTCCGGCATCATCACCCCCGATAACGCCCGGTCCCTCCTGCGCGTCGCCGTGGGGCTGGATTCCCTCTACGATATCCTGAAAACCAGCGGGATCATCAGGGGGAACGAGCTGGATGCGTGAGAGAGGGATTTGGCGAGCCGTTGGCTCGAGTCGCAAGTCGCAAGTCGTGAGTCGTAAGA
>CAMJYF010000124.1 GCA_946409885.1 uncultured Clostridia bacterium
GGACGGCGTTCTGTACACCGACCGGCTGGCCCCCGGGGAAAAGGTCTATTTTACCGAGGACATGTGATGAAAAATATCGTCTTTATGGGCACGCCGGATTTCGCCGTGCCCGCGCTGGAGGCGCTGATCCGCTCGCCGGAATATGAGGTGGCGCTGGTGATCTGCCAGCCGGATAAGCCCCAGGGCAGAAAACAGATCCTCACCGCCCCGCCCGTCAAGGCGCTGGCGGTAAGCCACGGGCTGAGGGTCTATCAGCCGAACTCGCTGAAAAACGAGGAGGCGTACGAAACCATCCGCGCCTGTTCGCCGGATTTCATCGTGGTCTCCGCCTATGGCAAGATCCTGCCCAAAAACGTGCTGGACCTGCCCCGTTACGGCTGTGTCAACCTCCACGGCTCGCTGCTGCCCCAATACCGGGGCGCCGCGCCGGTGCAGTGGAGCGTCATCAACGGCGACGCGGTCTCCGGCGTCACCACCATGCTGATGGACGTGGGGCTGGATACGGGCGATATGCTGCTGCGGGAGACCGTAGCCATCGGCCCGGAGGAGACGGCGGGGGAGCTGTTCGACCGGCTGGCCGCCCTGTGCCCCGCGCTGCTGCTGAAAACCCTGCGCGGGCTGGAGGAGGGGACCATTGTTCCCGAAAAGCAGAACGAGGCCGAGGCCACCTATGTGGGCATGCTGGATAAGGCCATGGCGGAGATCGACTGGAACAAGCCCGCCCGGACCGTCCACGACCTGATCCGGGGCCTGAACCCCTGGCCCGTGGCGAAAACGAAATTTGACGGCAAAATCTTCAAGATATATTCCTCCCGCGTGCGCGAACAATCCATAATGGGAGACGCGGGCGCGCTGCTGGCCGACGGCGGACGTCTGTTCGTCCGCTGCGGCGAAGGGGCGCTGGAGCTGCTGGAGGTGCAGCTGGAGGGCGCCCGACGCATGAGCGCCGCCGATTTCCTCCGCGGCCACGCGCCCGCGCCAGGAAAAAAGCTGGGGTGAATCGCCTCAGCAAAGAGGGATTTGGCGAGCTGATTATAATGTAGCGCGGCTCAGTGAGCCGCCCGCAACGCGATTCCGATTTTTTGACGTTCATATCCAATATACGTCGGATTTTAAAGTTGTTTTCGTTCGGAACGGCTTCGCCGGGCGGATCATTGATCCGCGCTACATGACCTCGCTAAACTACAATTTCCCTCATTCTCTTCCGTTTTTTCAGGGAGGTGTAAAAAATGCTGATCCTATTAAGTATCTACGGAATGCACCGTATGGGCTACGGGTTTGATATGACCTATCTGCTGCTGGTGGTTCCGGCGTTCCTTCTGTCGCTGGCGGCGCAGGTCGCCGTCAAAAACGCCTACCGCAAAATGGCGAAGGTGTACTCCTCCCGTGGGTATACCGGCGCGCAGGCGGCGGCCGCCGTGCTGCGCTACTACAACATCAGCGACGTGCGCATCGAAAAGATCGGCGGCACCCTGTCGGACCATTTCGATCCCCGCACCAACGTCATCAGCCTTTCGCAGGACGTCTACGACAGCCCCAGCATCGCCTCGGTGGGCATCGCCTGTCACGAGGCGGGCCACGCTGCCCAGCACGCCTACGGCTACAAGCCCATCGTGTGGCGCAACTCCATTCTGCCCGTGTGCAAAATCGGTTCCTGGGCGGGCATTCCGCTGGCGTTCCTGGGGTACTTCCTGGGGTTTGAAACGCTGGTCTGGGTGGGCCTGCTGCTGTATTCGGCCATCCTGCTGTTCCAGCTGGTCACCCTGCCGGTGGAATTCGACGCCAGCCGCCGCGCCATCAAGGTGATCGAGGAGACCGGCATGCTGGCGGAGGGCGAGGAGCTCTCCGGCGCCAAAAAGGTGCTGCGCTGCGCCGCCATGACCTACGTGGCCTCGCTGGCGGTAACACTGGCCAACCTGCTGCGGTTCATCGCCATCTTTACCGGCGGCAGAAAAAGAGAGTAGAAAAGAGACTGGTTTATGAGCAACGCCCGCGACGCCGCGGTACGGCTATTGCTGAAAATCGAAAAGGACGACGCCTATTCCACCCTCTCCGTGGCGGAGGAATCGGAGAAGAACCGGTTCCCGGACGGCCGGGAGCAGGCGCTGTTCACCGCGCTGGTCTACGGCGTGCTGGAGCGCCGTATCACGCTGGATTACAATATCGCCCTGTACCTGTCCGCCCCGCTGAAAAAGCTGCACCCCAAAGCCCTGTGCATCCTGCGGGTGGGGGCCTACCAGCTGCTGTATCTGGAAAAGATCCCGGCCCGGGCCGCCGTCAGCGAGGCGGTGGCGCAGACCAGACAGATGGGCGTGGGGTTCACCTCCTCCCTGGTCAACGCCGTGCTGCGCAAAATCGCGGCGGCGGGGGAGCTTCTTCCCGATCCGTCTGATGAAAAAGCGTATCTCAGCGTCCGTTACGCCTGCCCGCCGCCCCTGCTGGAGCACTTTCTTTCCCACTACGGGCGGCAGCGGACGGAGGCGGTCCTGTCCGCGTTCCTGGGCCGCCGCGCCCTGTTTTTGCGGCTCAACCCCTTAAAGGGGGCAAACGCGGCCGAACGGCTGGCCGCGGAGGGCGTGACGGTGACCGCCACCGACCTGGACAACTGCGTCTGCGTCAGCCGCACCGGCGATATCGCCGCGCTGCCCTCCTTCCGGGAGGGGCTGTTCCACGTGCAGGACCGTTCCTCGCAGCTGTGCTGCAAGCTCCTCGGCGCAAAGCCGGGGGAGACGGTGGTGGACTGCTGCGCCGCCCCGGGGGGCAAGAGCTTCACCGTGGCGGAGTACATGCACGACCAGGGCGTTCTCTACGCCAACGACCTGTATGAACATAAACAAAAACTGATAGAAGAAGGCGCCGCCCGGCTGGGGCTCACCTGTATCCGTACCCTCTGCGGCGACGCGGCGGACCTGCCGGAAAAGCTGCCGTCGGCGGACCGGGTCCTGTGCGACGCGCCCTGCTCCGGCCTTGGCGTCATCGGCCGCAAGCCGGAGATCCGCTATAAATCCCCGGCGTCCTTCGCGGCGCTGCCGGACCTGCAATTTCACCTGCTGCGGCGGTGTTCCGCCCTGGTAAAGCCCGGCGGCACGCTGCTGTATTCCACCTGTACCCTCAACCCCGCGGAGAACGAGGACGTGTGCGACCGCTTTCTGGCGGAATTGCCGGAGTTTACCCTTTCGGACGATCCGTATTACGCCTCGCTGCGGGGGGAGGCGCGGTATAAAACCTTCTTTCCGGAACCGGAGGGCGGCGACGGCTTTTTCGTGGCCCTGTTCCGCAGAAAACCATGATGAAACAAGATATCCTGTCTATGGATCTGCCCGCGTTGACCGAAGCGGTCAGGGCGCTGGGGCAGCCCGCCTACCGGGCGGGGCAGATCTGCCAATGGCTCCACAAAAACGGCGCGGCGGACTTTGACGAGATGACCAATCTCCCCAAAACGCTGCGGTCGGTCCTTCATGACAATTTTGTCATATTCGGCTGCGCTATTGAAAAAAAACTGATTTCAGAGTATGATGGAACAATCAAATACCTGTTCCGCCTGCATGACGGCGAGTTTGTGGAAACCGTCCTCATGAAGTACAAATACGGGTATTCCGTCTGCGTTTCCTCGCAGGTGGGCTGCCGGATGGGGTGTAAATTCTGCGCCTCCACCCTCAGCGGCGCAGTGCGCAATCTGGCCGCCTCGGAGATCCTCTCCCAGGTGTACGCGGTCCAGCGGGATACCGGCGCGCGCGTGTCCCACGTGGTGATGATGGGCATGGGCGAACCCTTTGACAACTACGACAACGCCCTCCGCTTTCTGGCGCTCATCACGGATGAAAACGGTCTCAACCTGAGTATGCGGCACATCTCCCTTTCCACCTGCGGCGTGGTGCCGGGCATCTACCGGCTGGCGGAGCGGAACCTGCAGCTGACGCTGTCCGTCTCCCTGCACGCGCCCAACGACGCGCTGCGCACCTCCATGATGCCGGTGAACAGAAAATGGCCGGTGGCGGAGCTGATCAAAGCCTGCAAAGACTATACGGCGGCCACCTCCCGGCGCGTCTCCTTTGAATACGCCCTGGTAAAGGGCGTGAACGACACGCCGGAATGCGCCAGAGAACTGGCGGCGCTGCTGAAAGGGATGCTGTGCCACATCAACCTGATCCCGGTGAACGAGGTGGCGGAGACGGGCCTGAAAAAGAGCACGGCGGAAAACGTAAAACGATTTGAGGCGTATCTGGCGGACCGGGGCTTTGCGGTCACGGTGCGCAGAACGCTGGGGGCGGATATCAACGCCGCCTGCGGACAGCTGCGCAGAAGCAGCGTGAAAACGTAATTTTCGGACGGGAGGAGTACGGCGGAGACGGCGATATGCCGCGCCGCGACGAATACCGGCATGATGAAATATTCGATTATGACAGACAGGGGAGTCGTCCGGGCGACCAATCAGGATAACTGTATGGCCGCCTGCCCGGATGACGGCTCCTGCTTTGCCGTCGTTTGCGACGGCATGGGAGGCGCCCTGGGGGGAGACGTGGCCTCGGAGATCGCGGTAAAGACCATCTCCGGGCGGATCGCCGCCGGCTGGCGGGCGGGTATGTCCAACGAGTCGCTGGTCAACCTGCTGACCACGTCGATCACCGCCGCCAACATCTGCGTGCTTGACCGCGCGGAGGAGGACCCCCGGCTGCGCGGCATGGGCACCACGGTGGTGGCCGCCGCCATACAACAGGACCGGCTGGTGATCGCCCACGTGGGGGACAGCCGCGCCTACGCGTTTACCGACCGGCTGGAGCAGCTGACCAAAGACCACTCTCTGGTGCAGGACATGGTGGACGCGGGGATGCTCACCCCCGAGCAGGCGTCCGTCCATCCCAACAAAAATTACATCACCCGCGCCCTGGGCATAGCGGAGCGGGTGGAGATCGATTTCACGGAGCGCTCTTTTTCCGATCACGAAAAGCTGCTGCTCTGCACCGACGGCCTCACCAACTACGTGGATGAGGACGCTATCGCGGGGATCCTGTCCTCCGGCAGGCCGGAGGAGACGGCCCGGCTGCTGGTGGAAGAGGCCAACCGGAACGGCGGCGGCGACAACGTGACCGCCGTGGTGATCCAGAAATAAGCAAAGGAGTGACGAACGGTTTGGATAATTACCTCAATCAGGTTCTCGGCGAACGGTATGAAATACAGGAGATCATCGGCGTGGGCGGCATGGCGGTGGTCTACAAGGCGCTGGATCTTGTGGATAAAAGAATCGTCGCCATTAAAATATTAAAGGACGAATACGTGGCCAACGAGGAGTTCCGCCGCCGGTTCAAAAACGAATCCAAGGCCATCGCGGTGCTGTCCCATCCCAATATCGTCAAGGTGTACGACGTCAACTTCGGCGATACCATGCAGTACATCGTTATGGAGTACGTGGAGGGCATCACGCTGAAGGAGTACATCCAGCGGCAGCGGATCGTGGAGTGGAAGGAGGCCGTCCACTTTACGGTGCAGATCCTGCGGGCGCTGCAGCACGCCCACGACAAGGGCATCATCCACCGGGATATCAAGCCCCAGAACATTATCCTGCTGCCCAACGCCTCCATCAAGGTGATGGATTTCGGCATCGCCCGCTTCAACCGGGACGAGTCCCTGTCCGTGGCCGAGCGGGGGGCCATCGGCTCCGTGCATTACGTCAGCCCGGAGCAGGCCCGGGGGGATTATACTGACGAAAAATCGGATCTCTATTCCGTGGGCGTGGTGCTGTACGAAATGCTGACGGGCCGCCTGCCCTTCGAGTCGGATAACGACGAATCCGTGGCCCTGATGCAGGTGCGGGAGGACGCGGTCCGCCCCAGCCTGCTGAACGCCTCCATCCCGGAGGGGCTGGAGCAGATCACCCTGCGCGCCATGCAGAAAAACCCCGCCGACAGGTACCAGACCGCCGCGGAGTTTCTGCTGGATCTGGATGAGTTCAAGCGCAACCCCCAGATCAAATTCGATTATTCCTATTTTATCGACCAGACCCCCACCAAGTTCATCGACCGCACCCTGCCGGAGCCCGAGGTGACGCTGCCGCCGCAGGAGACAAGGCCCCTGCCCCCGGAACCTCCCGCGGACGAGGCTGGCCGCCGCGGCTTTCAGTGGCGCCGGCGGAACCAGCCGGAAGAGGAGGCTGAGCCGGAGGACTATGACGAGGACGAGGAGGACGATGACGACGACGAG
>CAMJYF010000125.1 GCA_946409885.1 uncultured Clostridia bacterium
CTTGGCGAAGGCCTTGATGACCCGCTGGCCGTTGATGTTGTCGCTGACCATGGAGGACAGGCGGGAGCGGAACAGGAAGTTGCCGTGGTGCATGCCCCGGAACAGCTTGTCGCCGAAATACAGCGTGACGCCGATCACCGGCACGGCGGCGGTGACGATCAGCGTCAGCCGCCAGTTCATAAGGAACATGAAGACCAGCACGCCGATGACGGTGGCGGATTCGATGATGATGCCGGGGATGCCCTCGATAAAGAACCAGTAGATCTGATTGGCGTCCTGAATGATGCGTTCCATCAGGGAACCGGTCTGTTTGGAGGAATAAAAGCTGACGGACAGCCGCTGCATGGCAGCAAAAATTTTCACCTTGATATCGTAGGTCACTTTGGGCATAACCGTGGCGGTGATATACTGCTGCACCACGGTGAGCAGGGTGTTCAGCAGGCGAATGCCGAAAATGGAGGCCACCAGCACTGCCAGGGCCTTGAGCAGCTCTTCGGCGGTTTTGCCATCCGGATTGGCCAGCACGTTATCAAACAGTGAGCGCGTGCTGATCTGGGGCACAAGGACCGTGACGGCGGCGCTGAGCAGCATAAAAAACAGGATCACCGCGATCTGGGGGACGTAGCCGCCGAAGAAGCGGAACAGCCGTGCGGCGGTGGCGGAATTTTTGCTGCACTTGGGGCAGACCTCCATGCCGGGGGGACAGGGACCGCCGCACTTGCGGCAGTGGGCCTCCTGACGGCCGTCGTCCCTGGGCGGCCGGATCTCGCCGGTCACCCGATAGCCGTTGAACACCCTGGCAAAGGTATCGAACGCCGCCAGCTTGCCGACGGTGAACCGCGCCAGGCTGACCGTTTCGCCGTTTTCCTCCGCGGTAAGGCGGCCGGTGGAGACGTAACGCTCCGTGGTCAGCGAAGCAAGGTCCTCCAGCGGGATGGCGGAAAGGCTTTCCACCGTGTAAGCGGTTTCCAGTTTTTTGCCGCGTTTTTTCGCACGGCCAACAGCGGCGGAACCGTAGGCGATATAAAGCCCTTTGGCGTCAAAACACAGCCACGCGTTCTGAAACGCGCCGTCGTTGTTCATATCCCCCTCGCAGCAGTACAGCAGACCGGAGGTGTCCAGCCCCGCGCGACGCAGCTCGGCCAGCAGCGCGGGGGGAAACGTGCCTTTTTTCTCTTTTTCCGGAACGTCCGGAAATACGTGATGTTTCATAGCTTTAACTAAGCAGAATAAAGTGGCGTTTACGTGGATCCTGCAGCACGGAGTCTTAGCTCCGTTAACTGACAAGACCCTGTTCAGCGGGCCGCGGCGTTTACGCTGACCCACTGCAGGCTGGGCGCTTCCGTTTCCTGTCCGTTGAAACGGATAGAGCCGTCGTTCCACAGGCGGAAGACGTTCTCCCCTTCCCGCAGGGTGACGGTGAAAGTGACGGTGGCAAAGTTTTCGTCGCTGTAAGTGTTGCGGCACATGACCTGCCGCGTTTCGCCATTGACGGTCACCGTGAAATATTCCTCGATCAGATCCACGTTGTATGCGTGATAGCCGCCCTCCGCGTTGTTGGCGTAACGCAGGGTGACGCGGTAATCCCCGGCGGTTTTTGCAGTATACGTAAACGAGGCGGCGCCGCCCCGGGAGCCGATCCCCGTCAGCACGCCGTTCTCGGTCACGGCGGGGGCTGTGAGCGTCATTGCGGAAGGCAATATGGTATCTTCGGGGGCCTCGCAGGCAGCCGTGATCCGGCAGGCAACGCCCTCCCCCGCCAGGGTCAGCAGGTTCAGGCCGCGGCGCAGATAGACGGACCGGCTCCCCCGCACCGCCCCGACGGACGCGCCGTCCACGGTAAGGGATTCGGTTTCACAGTTGACCTTGTAATAACCGTCCTCCGGGGCCACGGTCAGCAGGGCGGTCACGTCGGAGGTCATTCTTTCCGGGTATGGCAGCAAGGCCAGCACAGCCAGGGGCGCTTTGTTCTGCTTCCGGCTGAGGCGTTCCGACTTCTGACTTCCGACTTCCGACTTCCGACAGACAAGGATACTGTCCAGCACGAAGGTGCCGTCGAAATGCCCGAAGCGTAGGGTGTTTTTGCCCTTTTTCAGCGTTACGGTCCGCGTCAGGCAGTCGGTATATTCGCTTTTGATGGTGTTGGGCAGGGTGAGGGCGGCGGGTTCGCCGCCGTTGACGGACAACAGCGCTTTACCGCTGACGCGGCCGGAGGGACCGGACCCGTCGTTGTGTTTGCCGTAAATGATCTGCAGGGTGTAGTCGCCGGCGCAGGGAGCGTTCACGGTCAGTTCCACACCGTCGCCCGGGCGTTCCATGCCGCCCACCATACCGGCGGTCTCCCCGGTGGTGGCGTAGGCGCTGTCGTAGGTATAGGCCATACCCAGCAGCGTCCCCTGTTCCGCCTCATAGCGGACGGGACGCTCGTCCACCGGTTCATGGGTCTCCGACGCGGGGGTGAGGGTCACATGATATACGCTGCCCTCCGTCATATCCGTCAGCGGGATCTTCACCCTGCCGCCGATCACGCGGACGTTTTCATCCCGCAGCGTCAGGGGCTTTGTCACCGCGCCGGAAAGCCCTTTATATTGGACTTCCTCCACCGTCACCCGGACGGTATTTCCCAGCGCCGTATCGCACAGATGCTCCACCACCAGCTGGCCGGTATGACCGCAGTTGCCGCAGACAGCCTCCAACCGGTCGCCCGCCTCGTTCAGCGCGGCCAGGCAGGCAAAATCCTTATACTTCATCTCCCGGCCCGCCTTCACGGCCTTTTCAAAATCGCCGTGGAACAGGTCGTGCTTTTTCTGCCCCAGCCGGTCGCCCTCCATGGCGGCGTACCAGCGGTACAGCCACCAGCAGGCGTTGGGCATGTTGCCATCGGCGGCGTTGTCGTTCAGGTTGTTGGCCAGCCGCCAGTAGGCAATATCGCCCCACACGCCGCTGCGCTCGATGGCACAGACGTAGGGCAGCATCTTCGCCGGGTTGCCGCACTCCTCCATGGTACCGTATTCGGTGACGATCACGGGGAGCGGATCAAGGCCCAGCTCCGCCTCCATGGCGCGGTACCCGGCAGCATGGTCTTCCCACAGATAGGAGGAGAGTTCCCCCAACTCGTGATAGATCATGACGTCCGGCAGGCAGCCGTTGTCGCGGCAGAAGGTGAGAAATTCCCGCTCCTTCTGCGGGTTGTATTCATAGTAACCCGGCCCGCCGATCTTCAGTCCCGGGGCGCGGGAGCGCACCAGCGCGTAAGTCTGCCGCCAGGCGTCAAAAAAGGCGTCGCGGCCCGCTTCGTTGAAATCGCCCCACACGTTGCCGCTGCCGTCGGACCTTGTTTCACCGAACCACACGCCGTTGTCGCACTCGTTGTACAGGCAGCAGACCACCCGGTCCGCGTAGGGCGCGGCGGACAGCTTCTCCAGCGACGCTTCCACCAGCGGGAAGTATTCGTCCGTCAGAAAAGCCTGCCAGTCGTAGGTCCCGGCCTTACGGGCCTCGTTGATGTCGTCGTTGGCATAGTACCAGGTGGAAAAGTTATCCTGCAGATACACCACCAGATAGTCCGCGCTATCCAGCGCGGGGGCCATGTGGTCGATATCGCCGGTGGGGTGCTGCAAGCCATCCGTCACCTTTTGCGAGACGGAGGAGACGGAAAGGCTTTCCACCATCAGGTCGTCGGGAACACCTGCCTCCGCCAGCCCGTACAGATAGCCGGAGGCGCGGGAAGTGACCGGCGCCACCCGGTCGGCGGCGTCGATGACCACGGTGGGCACAAACCCGAACCGCAGCGAGGAGAGAAAAAAGGAAAGGATCAGGAACAGCTTCAGCATGGCGGGACCTCCTGTAAAAATGATTTTGCCGCGCCAACGACGCGGCCCTCTGTCATCTCACCCGTTCTCCGCCAGAAACGCCAGCGTTACTTCCGCGGCTTCGGCGGCCATGTTTTCCGTAAACATATGCCCGCCGCCCTTTACGACGTAATCCACGCTGCCCTCCGGCAGGGCGGCGCGAAGGTTGGCGCGGGCCGCGTCGGTGATCACCCGGTCCTTATCGCCGTTCATGAACAGGATGGGGTTCAGGCGGGAAACCGCCTCATAATCGGTATCGGTCAACAGGGAGAAGTTATAGATCGCCCCGGTGCCTGTCCCTTTGACGCGGAAGGGGGCGATGATCGCCTCCACATCATAATGCATGGCGTAATCCATATCCTGCAGCGCGGCCATCAGCAGCAGTCGCACGATAAGGGGGTTGCGGCCCATCAGCTCCATGAACGGCCCCATCACGGAGGCCAGAAAATCGTTGGAGGTGATCCCGGCGGTCTGCGAGGGTACGCCGTCGTTGCCGGCGGTGCCGTATAGCAGCAGGTTTTTCACGCTTTCGGGATATTGCTGCGCCACGGCCAGCGCCACGTATCCGCCCATGGAGTGCCCCGCCAGGTACCAGGGGTCGGCAGATAGGGAAACCATCAGCGCGTGGATCAGCTCCTCGCGGGGGAGCTTGTCCGTTTCTTTGGTCTCACGGGAGGAAAAGCCGAAATCCGGCAGATCCACCAGTACGCAGGTGTAGCCGTTTTCCACCAGCCGGGCGGAAAGATTCTCCCACTCATAAGTGGACTGGGCAAAGCCGTGCAGCATCATGATCTGCCCCTTGGGGGCGGCGGCAGCCTTTACCCGGTAGTGCAGCGTGTATTCGCCGTAGTCAAAAAAGGCGCTGTCGGCGTAGGGCAGCTCCTGCGGCGCGGCAGCCCAAACCGGTGCGCACAGGCTGAGCAGCATCACGGCGCAAAGCAAAAAACTGAGAAAACGTTTCATTCCGGATCCCTCCAAAAAAATAGTCAAATATAATATAACAGTTTTATATAAAAAAAGCAATAACTACTTTTTCGCTCAAATCAGAATCCCTGCACCGCAAGGTATCTTTTCGGGATAGCTACAAATCGAGTTTCTGGAAACGGCGGACGGCGGCGGCGCAGGCAAGCCAGGTGGCCGCGGCGTAACAGAGGGCCGCGACGGCCAGAAGTGCCAGCTGCAGCCCCAGCCGCTCCCCTGCCGGGTTGTGGAGGAAGGCGAGCCCCGGCAGATGGGGCAGGGTTTCCGCCAGCGCGATGAGCAGCAGCGCGGCGACGCCGAAGGCCAGAAAGGGCAAGCCGATTTTGTAGGCCGTTTTGAAAAATCCCCCCACGAACAGCACGTTGAACGCGGCGTAAAGCAGCAGCACGAAAGCCAGAAAGACCGGCGTGGCGTTCATCAGGGCGTTGTTCACGTATGGCGCAGCGTGGGAAAGGACCGTCATTCGCAGGGCCGTCAGGACGGCGCAGAGGAAAAAGCCCGCCAGCTGAATCAGGCAGGTAAAGGCATACTTCGCACGGACGATATCGCCCCTGCCCACAGGCAGCAGGGCGGAATATACCACGTCGTTGGCTTCCCGGCCGTTCTGGAAGGAGTGGAACACGCCGAAGCAGATGAAGAACGCCCCCATCAGAATGGGGTACCCCGGCAGCAGCGTCATCAGGGCGCCCGCCAGAAAAATATAGGATAATGGCGATGCCGCCAGACGGCACTCTTTAATCAGCAAGCTTTTCATACAGCGACTCCTTTTCGCAGTTCACCATGATCTCCTCCAGCGTCCGGCCCCGGCCCGCGGCGGCGTTTTCCGCCATAAAGGAGGACAGCGGCTGTGAGGCGATCACCTTTCCGCCGGCGATATAGGTGATATCGTCGGCGCACTTTTCCAGATCGGTGGTGATGTGGGTGGAAAACAGGATGCTGACGCCCTTCTCCTTCAGGAACAGAAGGACGTCCAGCAGCTCCGCCCGGCTGACCGGGTCCAGCCCGCTGGTGGGCTCGTCAAGGATCAGCAGCTCCGCCCGGTGGGACATGGCCAGCGTCAGGCTGCATTTGACCCGCATCCCTTCGGAAAGCTGCTGCGGGGTTTTGGTTTCATCCAGAGAGAAGGCGTCCAGATACCGGCGACAGGCCGCGTCGTCCCAGTTGGGGTAAAACCGTTTCGTCACAGCCAGTATCTCCCGCAGCGGCTTGCGGCTGTAAAAATCCACCGCGCCGCCCGCGTAACCGACGCGCGGCTTGATCTCCCG
>CAMJYF010000126.1 GCA_946409885.1 uncultured Clostridia bacterium
GGCAGCGGCAAAAGCTTTCTGCTGCAGACCATCCGCAACTACGTGATGGATAAAAATTTTGTGGTGGCGGACGCGGATCTCTCCCCGGAGCGGCGCTTACAGGGCACCCGCGGACAGGGCCTTGCCACCTATAAAGAGCTGATCCGCAACCTCTCCACCAAAACCCGGCCGGAGGGCGGCGCGCTGACGCTGATCCTGGACCGGTGGATCAGCGGCGTGCAGAGCGAGGTGATGGCCCAGGGCGACTTTGCCGCGGACAGCCCGGAATTTGCCAACGCGGTGGAAAAGCGCATCTACGCCGTGATGAACAGCCTCAACGAGATGGTCCACGGCTTTGATTTCGCCAGGCTGCTGAGCATCTACTACCGCGCCTATATGGAGGGCGACGACGAGCGCAAAGCCCGGGTGGTCAAGTGGTTCCGGGGCGAGTATGTCACCAAGACGGAGGCCCGGGCGGAGCTGGGCGTGAACATCATCGTCACCGACGACGACTGGTACGAGTATATCAAGCTGTTCGCCGCGTTTTTAAAGCAGGCGGGCTACGCCGGTATGCTGGTGCTCATCGACGAGCTGGTGAACATCTACAAGATCCCCCAGTCCGTCACCCGCCAGTACAACTATGAAAAGATCCTCACCATGTATAACGATACGCTGCAGGGCCGGGCGAAATACCTGGGCATCATTATGTGCGGCACGCCCCAGTGCATCGAGGACCCCCGCCGGGGCGTGTACAGCTACGAGGCGCTGCGCTCCCGGTTGCAGGAGGGCCGCTTCGGCCGGGACGAGCTGAAGGACGTGCTGGCCCCGGTCATCCGCCTCTCCCCCCTGACCTATGAGGAGATGCTGGTGCTGATCGAAAAGCTGACGGAGATCCACGGGGTGCTGTTCGACTACACCCCCCGCCTGACGCAGGAGGACCTGGTCGCCTTCATCAAGATCGAGTTCGGCCGCATCGGCGCGGACAGCAAGATCACCCCCCGGGAGGTCATCCGGGATTTCATCGAGCTGCTGGATATCCTCTTCCAGAACCCCGGCGCGGACGTGAAGCAGATCCTCGGCTCGGACGGGTTCGCCTTCGCCCAGACGCCGGTGGAAGAGACCGGCGGGGCGTTTGAGTTCGATATATAAAAAGGGAGAAATGATTATGCGTAAAGTTGTCGGCAAATTCCTTTCGCTGCTGCTCTGCCTGTCGCTGCTGGCGGCGGCGCTGCCGCTGTGCGCCGTTACGGCGAAGGCGGTCGTCAATCCCTACCACACAGGCGATACCGTCTTCTTCGGCGAATACCCGCAGACGCGGGTGACGGACGAGGGGCTGCTGGCCAAGCTGGAAAAAGCCCTGTCCCAATGGCAGCCCTATCCGTATTCCGTCGGAACGGGCGAATACGGCAGCATGACGCGGCAGGACTTCATGTTTTATCAGGACGTGGCCCTGGACGGGGAGCGGTACCGGGCCGTTCTGCTCCGGCAGTACCGGCCGCAGTCTGTCTATGGTGAGTTTCCGGCGGAAGACAGCGCGGTTCAGGCGCGGAACGGTTATCCCCGGGAGACGGCCTGCTGGTTCCGCTTTGAGCCAGTGGAATGGACCGTGCTGGACCCGGCGGAAGGGCTGCTGATCTCCCACCGCATACTGGACGCCCAGCCCTTTGCCGAAAAGATTTACCGGGAGACGGTCATGTCCGACAACGGGACGCTGATCCATGATTTCAGCGATCCCGACGCCCGTATTCCCGCCAACAGCTACCGGTCCTCCTGGCTCCGGGAATGGCTGAACGGGGTCTTTTACGGGACCGCGTTCTCCGGGCCGCAGCAGGAGTGTATCGAGGCGCGTTTCATCGCCCCGGAAGATGTTCACATCGCCGTGAAGGCTCCCCCGGAGGCCATGGCGGACGCCGCTGCCGCAACCGCCACGGAGGCCACGGCCACCGACGGGGCAACGGCGCAGGAGCCCCCGGAGGCCGCGCCGACGGAAGCGCCCCGGCCCGATCCGGTCTTTCTGCTGTCCGCGGAGGAGGCGACCAGCGAGGCGTATACCGTTCAGTACGAATGGGGCGGCAGCGATTCGATCCTCCGCACCCAGCCGACGGACTACGCCCGTTCCCAGGGATTTTCCCGCTACGGGGACGGCTGGCTGCTGTGTACCCCCGGGGAAAACAGCGGCAGCGCGGCCGTTTTTGAGTACGGGTCCGTGCGTTCCGTGGAGGCCGGCTTTACCGGGATGGGCGTGCGCCCCGCCATCAACGTGAATTTCAGCGACTGCTTTGCCGGGGACGTGGACGGGGACGGCGAGGTTTCCGCCGCTGACGCCCGTCTGGCGCTGCGCGTCAGCGTGGGGCTGACCGTGATCCCCGCGGAGTGGACCGTCTACGCCGACGCGGACGGGGACGGAGAGGTGACCTCCGGCGACGCGCGGCTGATCCTGCGCTTTTCGGTGTCGCTGGAGGAGGAAAGCGCCATGAGCCACTTTTTTGCCCCGCCCCAGGCGGCGCAGGAGGAGGTCTCCAATACCGGCAAACGGCTGATGGAGGAGATAACGCTGGCGGAGGGCGCGTCCGCCTCCTTCGGCGACCGCCATCTGGTCCGCGCCGGAACGGCCGCCCGATGGGAATCCTCCAATCCGGCGGTGGCGACGGTTACCCAGGACGGCACGGTACAGGCGCTGAACAAGGGCTTTGCCTGCGTCCATCTTACGGCGGGGACAAACCGTTACTATTACTTCATCAGTGTGCTAAGTCCCCTGCAGCAGCGCATTTACGCGCTGAAGGACAAATATCCCGCCGGGTACTTCTGGAATTCCTATCCCAAAAGCGAAAAATACCCCGCCGTGACGGAAACGCCCTGCACGGACCATGCCACCGGGGCCTATTCCCACTGCATCGGCCAGTGCGCCGGGTTCGCCGCCCTGCTGTGCGACGAGATCTTCGGCAGATCCGCCCCCGTCAAACGGAACCTTACCGTGGCGGACATCCGCGTCGGCGATTACGTCCGCTGCCTGCCCCATCATTCGGTGTTCGTCATCGACCGGGTCAACCGGGGCGAGATCGTGGGCTACCATATGTACAGCGATACCAACCGCCTGGCGGAGGGCGACTATATCACCGTGGCGGAATGCAACTGGGACAGCCGCTGCGGCATCCGCTGGGGCCGGATGATCGACCTGGGGAATCTGCAGATCGATTCCTACGAAACCTATACCCGTTACTGAAAACAGTATGAGCGATATCTTTTCCGAGTACGCGCCGTTCGTACAGGATTTCATCTATAAAAACAACTGGGAGAGCCTTCGCGCCGTGCAGGTGGCGGCGGGGGACGTGATCTTTCACTCCGACGACAACCTGCTGCTGTGCGCCTCCACGGCGTCCGGCAAAACGGAGGCCGCCTTTTTCCCCATTTTATCGCAGTTTTATCAGGACCCGCCCGCCAGCGTGGGGGCGGTCTATATCGGCCCGCTGAAGGCCCTGATCAACGACCAGTTCAGCCGCCTCAACGACCTGTGCGAGGAGGCGGCCATCCCCGTGTGGCACTGGCACGGCGACGTGCCCCAGACCCATAAAAACAAGCTGCTCAAGCACCCCTCCGGCGTGCTGCAGATCACGCCGGAATCGCTGGAGGCGCTGCTGATGCACAAGCACGCCTACGTGACGAAGCTGTTCGGCGACCTGCGGTACATCGTCATCGACGAGGTCCACTCTTTGATGCGGGGCGACCGGGGCGGGCAGACCCTGTGCCTGATCGAGCGCCTCTCCCGCATGGCGGGGGTCAATCCCCGCCGCATCGGCCTGTCCGCCACCGTGGGGGATCTGGAGGCCACCGGCGCGTTCCTCTCCGCCGGTACCGGCCGCCGCTGCGCCATCCCGAAAATCGAGGCCAGGGGGACGAAGTGGCGCATCTCCATGGAGCACTTTTACGTGTCCGGGCCGCAGGCCGCGGACGAATGCGGAGTTCGGAATGCGGAATGCGGAATTGATGATGCGGCCTGTAGGGGCGGGCATGACCGCCCGGACGAATGCGGAATGCGGAATGCGGAAGGCGGAATTGATGCGGCGGCCTGTAGGGGCGGGCATGACCGCCCGCAAGAGTTCGGAATGCGGAATTCGGAGTTCGGAAGTCTCTACGGCATGGGCGAGCGGCGGCAGCGGGAAGAAGAAAAACGGAACGCCGTGGCCAACGCCATGCCTGCGCTGGATATGGCCACGGACGACGCGCCTTTGAACGCGGACCCGGGCGTGGGCTACATTTTTGAGCACACCCGGGGCAAAAAATGCCTGGTGTTCACCAACTCCCGGGAGGAATGCGAGGCGGTCACCACTACCCTGCGGCAATACTGCGAGCTGAAGCACGAGCCGGACCGCTTTTATATCCACCACGGCAACCTGTCCGCCAGCTACCGGGAGACGGCGGAGACCGCCATGAAGGACGACGACAGCTGTCAGACCACCGTCACCACCGCCACGCTGGAGCTGGGCATCGATATCGGCCGGCTGGAACGGGCCTTTCAGATCGACGCGCCCTTTACCGTATCCTCCTTTTTGCAGCGCATGGGGCGCACGGGCCGCCGGGGTCTGCCGCCGGAGATGTGGTTCGTCATCCGGGAGGATATGCCGGAGGTGCGGGCCATGCTGCCCACCACCGTGCCCTGGAAGCTGCTGCAGGGCATTGCGCTGGTACAGGTCTACGCGGAGGAGCGCTTTGTGGAGCCGCCCCGGCTGGACCGCTATCCCTACAGCCTGCTGTACCACCAGACCATGTGTACCCTGGCCTCCTGCGGGGAGCTGTCCCCGGCGGGGCTGGCCAGCCGGGTGCTGTCGCTGAGCTATTTTCATATGATCGACAAGGAGGATTACAAGATCCTGCTGCGCCATATGCTCGCCAACGACTACATCCAGCGCACGGAGGAGGGCGGCCTGATCGTGGGTCTGGCCGGGGAACGGCAGACGGGCTCTTTTAAGTTCTACGCGGTGTTTCAGGAGAACGAGGAATACGCCGTCCGCTGCGGGCAGGAGGAGCTGGGCACCATCGTCACGCCGCCCCCCGCCGGGGAAAAGATCGCCCTGGCCGGTCACGTGTGGGAGGTGGAGGAGGTGGACCACAAGCGCCATCTGGTCTACTGCACGCTGGTAAAGGGCAAGGTACCCGCCTATTTCGGCCAGTGTCCCGGCGATATCCACACGAAAATCTTAGAGCGGATGCGGCAGGTGCTGAAAGAAGACAGGCAGTACCCCTACCTGATGGCCAACGCCGCGGCAAGGCTGGCCCACACCCGCCACGTCTGCGCCAATTCCGGCGTCGCGGACGAGCCTCTGGTGCATCTGGGCGGCGACATGTGGGCGCTGTTCCCGTGGCTGGGCACCTATTCCTTCCTGGCGCTGGAGCGGTTCATCCGCCGCAGATGCGCGCCGGAGCTGGGCCTGAAAAAGCTGGAGCCCGGCCGCCCCTACTTCATCCAGCTGACCATGAAGGCCGACAGGGACCGCTTTATTCAGGTGCTGAAAGAGAAGATCAAAGAACCCCTCGACCCGCTGGAGCTGGTCTACCCCGGCGAAGTGCCCGTGTTTGAAAAATACGACGAGTTCGTCCCGGACGAGCTGGTGCGCAAGGGCTTCGCCCGCGGCGTGCTGGATATCGAGGGGATGAAACGGCGGATCGAAAGCTGGTAATGGTTCCGGAAACAGTTTGAAACAATTCCATTTTTATACAATGTATTGACAACGTATAAACATCATATTATAATATAGAAGAAACCTGCTGAGAAGCATCAAGAAGGGAGTGCAATGAAATGGCACAGACAACCGTCAGTGTAAGAATCGACGACGAATTGAAAAGGGAGTTTGATGAGGTCTGTAACGAATTGGGGTTGTCAATGACGACAGCCATCATTATGCTGGCAAAAAAAATGACGCGGGAAAAGCGCATCCCCTTTGAAGTATCTGTCGATCCGTTCTATTCGGAGGAAAATATGGCACGGCTCAGAAGTTCCATCTCACAGATGGAAGCCGGAAACGGAACGATTCATGAGGTAGTTGACGATGATCAAGGTGTGGACGGATGACGCGTGGGAAGATTTTGAGTATTGGACAAAACA
>CAMJYF010000127.1 GCA_946409885.1 uncultured Clostridia bacterium
CCGGACGCTGCTGCCGGTGCGGTACGACCATCCGTTTACGGATAAAATCACCGAGACAAGGGGGCTTGGCAAGGTGTCAAAAGAAAACAGGCTGCTGGTCAACGCGGACGATTCCCACTGGTGGGGCTTTTGGAACAAGCTGGCCGAAGACGGGACCTTTGACGAGAACAGCATGAACGCCTACGTGATGAATTACGCGGATTCCGGCGTGACAGACGTGCTGTTCAACATTTTCTGCCAATCCTCCGACGTTCCCAGCGACGTGATGACCTTCCGGGGCGACCTGTACGGGCAGACGGAGCAGCACGGCAACCCGGTGGATTACGCCAGCTACCGCGGGCTGCACGACATTTACAACGTACAGAAAAAGGATATCTTTGCCGTGTGGTTCCGTAAATGCCGCGAGGTAGGCCTGCGCCCGTGGATCTCGCTGCGCATGAACGACTGTCACAGCCCGGACGAGGCCGCCAGCCCGCTGCGGGGCGAGTTGTTCTACACGGCGGAGGCCAATGGCTGGACCATCGGCGGGGAATACGGCTATTACCGCCACTGCTTCAACTACGCCATTCCCGAGATCCGCCAACTGATGCTGGATTACACCAGAGAACAGCTGCTGCGGTACGACGTGTACGGGCTGGAGCTGGACTTTATGCGGGAGATCTACTGCTTTGATTACAAAAACGCGGATACCGGCGAGATCGTGGCCATCATGAACCAATACATGCGCGATACCGCCGCCATCGTAAAAAAGGCGGCGGAAAAATGGGGCCACGAGATCAGGCTGTCCGTGCGGCTGATGCGGGATATCGACCAGTGCTACGCCTACGGCTTCGATCCCGTCGCATGGTGTGAGGAGGGGCTGGTGGACGCCATCACCGTCACGCCGCGCTTTTCCTCCAACGACAGCGCCATGCCCATCACGGAATGGAAGGCCCGCTGCCCGGGCGCCGAGATCTGGGCCGGGGTGGAAACGCTGGTCAACACGCAGGCAAAAGGCTGCTGCGCCAGCGCCGAGGTGGCGCGGGGCTACGGCGCCCAGTACCTGACCGCCGGGGCGGACGGCCTGTACCTGTTCAACTATATGACGGCCCCACCCGGCATCGGCGCCCGCGAGAAGGAAGTATACGACACCTGCGGCAGCCTTGCGGAGATTTTGAAGCACCCCCGCCGCCACGTGGTCACGTATCAGGATACCTGCCCCGACGGCTGGGAGCCCTACGACCCCCTTCCGCTGAAGGTGAAAGCCGGGACGGCGGCAACGCTGCCGGTGGAAACGGGCTGTATCCCGGACGGGGCCGGGGTGACCGTCCTGCTGGGCTTTTCCCAGGAGCTGGCGGAGGAGGCCGCGGTGACCGTAACAATAAAAGAGACCCCGCTGACGCCCGAAGGCAGAAGCGAGGTATATGGCCGCAGTGAAGCGGACGGCAGCGACGTGCCCCAGGGCTACTGCCGGGAGGACTGCGCCGTCTACCGCTATTCCCTTTCCGACGCGCGGAACCTGCCGAACCTGCTGACGCTGGCGATCACCAACGACAGCGGCAAAACGGTGAACGTGACCTACGCGGAAATCGACATCGCGCCGTAACCGCGCGGCAAATCAGTTACCCGGCTTTCCCATTTCGGCAAATTGGGGTTTGCCGCTTTATTGATCCGTAAATCTGATCTGACGGATGTCATACGCGTCGTTTTCCACGCAATCGACGGCTTCTTCTACCGTGGCGCACAGGCGGAACAGCTCCTGCGTCTGCGGGCGGATGAAGCCGTTTTTTGTGTTGTCCGCTATCAGCCGCATCAGGCCGTCAAAGTAGCCGTTGATATTGAACACGGCGATGGGCTTGCTCATGCGGGCCAGCTGCTTGAGCGTGAGCACCTCAAAAAATTCCTCATAGGTGCCAATGCCGCCGGGGGTGACGATGAACGCGTCCGCGTTGTCCTCCATGTATTTTTTGCGGTCGCGCATGGTGTCCGGCCAGACGAACTCGTCGCAGCGGTCGTAGATCACGCCCGCCTCTTTAAAAAACGTGGGAGCGACGCCGACGATCCGGCCGCCGCCCGCCGTAAAACCGCGGGCCGCCGCGCCCATCAGGCCGTTTTTGCCGCCGCCGAACACCAGCGAATGGCCGCGCTCCGCCAGGCGCTTTCCCAGCGCCTCCGTCTGTTGGATATAGCTCTCATCAAGCGCCGTTCCCGACGCGCCGAAAATGCAGATTCTCATAAAGGTATCTCCTTTCTTACGACTCACGACTTACGACTATCAACTGTTTGCCGCGAAAAACCCGCTCTCCTCACTTCATCTTCCTGTCCAGATCCCGGTAGCGGATGGCCTCGCTGATGTGCGCCACGCCGATCACTTCGCTCCGGTCCAGGTCCGCCGCCGTGCGGGCCACCTTTAATATTTTATCGTAGGCCCGGGCGGAAAGGCCCATTTTATCGAACATTTTGGCGATCAGCTTTTCCGCCGCCTCATCCAGCACGCAGTATTCCCGCACCTGGCGGGAGCTCATTCTGGCGTTGCAGGTGACGCCCGTCCCGGCAAAGCGTTCCCGCTGGATGGCCCTGGCCGCGTTGACCCGCTCGCGCACCTGCGCGGAGGTCTCCTCGTTCCCCTCCTTGGCGGAAAGGTCCGCATACTGCACCGGCAGCACCTCCACCTGAATATCGATCCGGTCCAGCAGAGGGCCGGAAATGCGGGAGATATACCGCTGCACCGCCCCGGGCGAACAGGTGCATTCCCGCACCGGATGGCCCAGATACCCGCAGGGGCAGGGGTTCATGGCGCACACCAGCATGACGGAGCAGGGATAGGTGATGGTGCCCGCCACCCGGGAGATGGTGATTTGCCCATCCTCGATGGGCTGGCGCATCACCTCCATGGTCATGCGCGAAAACTCCGGCAGCTCATCCAGGAACAGCACGCCGTTGTGGGCCAGCGACAGCTCCCCCGGCCGCGGCACCACGCCGCCGCCGGAAAGCCCCGCCGCGGAGATGGTGTGGTGGGGCGAGCGGAAGGGCCTGCGGCGGATAAGCCCCGCCTTGTTTTTCAGCTCCCCCGCGATGGAATAGATCTTGGTGGTCTCCAGCGATTCCTCAAAGGTCATCTCCGGCAGAATGGTGGGGATGCGCTTGGCCAGCATGCTTTTGCCGGAGCCGGGCGTGCCGATCATCAGGAAGTTGTGTCCGCCCGCGGCGGCCACCTCCAGCGCCCGCTTGACCGCCCCCTGGCCTTTTACGTCGGCCAGATCCAGCAGCGATTCCGCCTGGGATTCCGGCTCCGGCGGGGCGGGAAGGGCCTTTTCGATCGTCTGGTCCGGCTCCCCTTTCAGAAAGCCCACCAGCCGGCGGACGTTATCCACCGGGTAGACGTCGATGCCCTCCACAATGGCGGCCTCCGCCGCGTTTTCCGCCGGGACGAACACCCGGCGCACCCCGGCGTTGCGGGCCTCGATCACCATGGGCAGCACCCCCGGAATGCCCCGCACGTCGCCGGACAAGGACAGCTCCCCGATAAAGGCGCAGTCCGCGCCGGGGGCGTCCAGCTGGCGGCCGGCGGAAAGCAGGCCGATGAAAATGGGCAGGTCGTAGGTAGAGCCCTCCTTGCGCACGTCCGCGGGGGCCAGGTTCACCGTGATATGCGTAAACGGAAAGGCATAGCCGCTGTTCTTGATGGCCGTCTGCACCCGCTCGCGGGATTCGGAAACGGCGGTATCCGGCAGGCCCACGATATCGAACCGGTATTTTGTGCCGGAGACGTCCGTCTCCACCTCCACCATAAAGGAATGCATCCCGAAGATGCCCATACTTCTGATTTTGGATACCATCCGCTTCCCTCCGTCCCGTCAGAATACCGCGTCGACCAGCTCGCCCAGCAGGTCGAAATCAAAGCTGTTCAGCAGCCCGGTAAAGGAAAAGCCGCACAGCGCCAGCACCACCACCGCGATCACGCCGATCAGCAGAAAAATCAGTTTGAAGATCAGCACCGCCCGAAAGAAATGGGCGCGGCTGCTTTGGGAGGAGCCGAACGCGAAGACGATGGAAAGCACAAAGCAGACGATCTCCGCGTTGCTGAACAGCGCGATCGTCCACCACAGCAGATACGTCCAGGTGGAAACCGTCCGGTAGGCGGGCGCGGGCCGCTTTTTCGGCGCGCCGACCGCGTATCCGGGGGCCGATTCCTGCGGGACGAGCCTGCGCACCGAGCCGCAGTTGGGGCAGTAATCGGCGTTTTCCGGCAGATGGGCGCCGCAGTTGCCGCAGATCATACGGTCTCCTCCTCTTTTACAGGCTCCTCCGCCGCCGGCGCCTCCAAAGGCAGATCCCCTTTCAGCGCGTCGAATATCGCGGAGGGCATGGGTTCCTCCTCCCGGGGCTCCCGGGGGACCGGTTCCGCGGCCGTACCGCAGCCGGTCTGCTGCAGCGCCCGCGCCACGGAAGTGATGACGATGGCGTAACGGATATCCTCAAACCGCTTCAGCTCGGGATTGTTCTTCCCGGTCTGTTCCGCCGCGAAACGCCGCACACGGTCAAACGCGTCCGCGGCGGAAAACTCCAGCATGGGGTACATCCCGTCCACGTCCGACTTCAGCTCATATAACAGGTCGTCCAGCGGGTATTCGGGTTTGTCGTCCTTTTCCAGCAGCTTCAGGTACAGCTCCAGCGCAGCAAAGAACTGGTGGAACTCGTCCTCCTGCCCCCGGGGGCACCGTTCCGCCAGCAGCGTGGCGCAGCCCGGGGATTTGTTGATGCGCTGAAAACGCACGGTACCGGAAAAATCGTAGTCCGCCTCCATGCGGGTCATCAGCGTCATAAACAGGGCGGCCAGCTCCCGGTAATACGATTTGTCCGCGCCGGGCAAAAAGGTGTACAGCGTACCGTAATACCGGCCGTAGGCCTTCATGGTGTCGTTGTACCCCAGGCGGATGGACCGGTCCAGCACCTCCCGCTCAAAGTTCATAAAGGTGCCCAGGTCCCGGCTGGGCTTGATATATTTCACGCGGGGATGGCGCAGATAGCCCTCGTGGTTGTTTTCCGTCTTCAGGTCCACTACCACCACGCTGTCCGCCCCCAGCGAAAAGGCCGGGGCCACGGGGATGTTGTCGTAATAGCCCCCGTCCACGTAGCTCTTCCCGCCGATCTCCATCACCGGGAACACGGGGAAGCAGGCGGCGGAGGCGGCCAGCCACTGCCAGGCGTTGGCCGGGTCGGCGCGCATATCCGCTTTTCTTACCACCACGGGGTCCATGGAGGGGAACTCCGTGGTCACCAGCGCGTAATCCACCTCCGAGGTGAAAAATTTTTCCTCGGAGAAAAAGGACCGCAGCCGCTCGTGAAAGGGCGTCACGTCCGCCCCCTTGGAAGTGATGTAATTTTTGATAAAGGGCACCAGCTGGTCCCGCTGGGAAAAGATGGATTCAAAGGAGCGGTCCATATTGATGCCGTTGGTCATAATGGCCCCGGCGGTCAGCTCTCCCCACATCTCATAGGCGGCGTCAAAATCATGCTGCACATAAAAGGCCGCGTTGATGGAACCGATGGAGGTGCCGGTGGCGATCTGAAAGGATTGGCCCAGCTCGTTGAGCGCCTTCCACGCGCCCACCTGATAGGCCCCCTTGGAGCCGCCGCCCGCGAATACGATTGCTTTTTTCATGGCGGCACCGTCTTAAACAAAGTCGCTTCCGTCCGCGCACAGCAGCGCCGTGCGGACGGTCAGCGGCGGATAGATCTTTCTGCCCAGCCGCGCCGAAACGGCCTCCATCAGCTGGAGGGGGTTCAGGTTGAAGGTGCTGCCGGCGGGCAGCGTCACCGTCAGCAGCAGCGTCTCTCCCCTGTCGCTGAGGGCATACTCTTTGATATGCCCGGAGACGTTCACCGTCTTCATGATCTTTTTATGGCCGGATTTGCCGCTCTTTTCGCAGGTCAGTTCGCCGCAGTCCAGCGCCTCCCGCAGCTCCTCCGGGCCGATATCCGCCCGGTCCAGCGTCACCTCGTACCGGGCGAAGGCGATCTCCGCCGGTTTGTGGAAGGGCGGCGCGGCGCTTTCCACCCGCAAGCCCTCCGG
>CAMJYF010000128.1 GCA_946409885.1 uncultured Clostridia bacterium
CGCGCCGCTGCGGGAGCTGACGCCGGAGATCCCCGTCACCACCAATATGATGTGTCTCTATCCCGGCGTCAACTATCAGGAGATGGCAAAGCACGTGGACGTGATCTCCTGGGACAGCTACCCCATGTGGGAGCAGGGGCAGAATGAAAAGGAGGCGCTGACCCACGCCTTTTCCCACGATCTGTTCCGCAGCATGAAGCAGGGAAAACCCTTTCTGATGATGGAAAGCACCCCCTCCAACGTGAACTGGAGGCCTGTGAACAAGCTGCCCCGCCCGGAACGGCAGGCGCAGGCGGCCATGCTGGCGCTGGCCCTCGGCGCGGACAGCGTGCAGTATTTTCAGTGGCGCAAAAGCCGCGGCGGGCACGAAAAATTCCACGGCGCGGTGGTGGATCACGCCGGTCACGAAAACACCCGGGTCTTCCGTCAGGTAGCGGAGCTGGGGCGGCAGCTGGAAAAGCTGGCCGACGTGGCGGGCAGCCGCTGCCAAAGCAGGGTGGCCGTGATCTACGACTGGGAGAACCGCTGGGCCACGGACCGCTACTGCGGCTACAACAACACCCGTCGGGACTACGCGGAGGAATGCGTCCGCTGGTACGCGCCCTTTCTGCGGCGCGGGATCTCCGTGGACGTGATCAGCGAGACCGACGACTACGCCCCCTATGAACTGATCATCGCGCCCTACCTCTATCTGCTGAGGGACGGCGTGAAGGAAAGCATCGCGGACTACGTGAAAAACGGCGGCCGGTTTGTGACCACCTATCTGTGCGGCAACGTGGATCCCCACGACCTGTGTTATCTGGGCGGTTTTCCGGCGGAGGAGCTGAAGCAGGTTTTCGGCGTGTGGGCGGAGGAGACCGACGCGCTGCCCGCCGACGCCCCCGGCGAGGCGGAATACCGCGGAAAGCGCTATTCCGTCGACCACGTCTGCGATATCCTCCACGCCGAAGGCGCCCAGGTGCTGGGCACGTACCGGACCGATTTTTACGCCGGCTCCCCCGCCGTCACCCGCAACCGCTTTGGCAGAGGCGTCGCCTGGTACTGCGCCTTCCGCAACGACGGCGGCTTTGCGGACGATTTCTGCGCCGATCTGCTGGAGGAGTGCGGCATTGCCCCGGATACGGGCGTGCAGGCCCCGCCGGAGGTATTCCTTCGCAGGCGCGGCGATCACCTCTTTTTGCTGAATTTTTCCGACGCGCCCCGGACCGTACTGCTGGACGGCGTTTATCACGACGCGCTGAACGGCGCCGCCGTGGAGGGCGCGCTGGAGCTGCCGGTGTGCGGCTATGCCGTGCTGCGCGATCCTCTGGGGGAACACGATCACGAAGCGACCGGCCGCCCCGGAACGGCCAACCGAACGATATGACGACAAAACCAGACGCCCCTTCCATCCTGTCCTTCACCCCGCTTTCGCTGGAGCAGCGGCGGCGGATCGAGGAGATCCGTATTGCCTCCGGCAGCACCCTGTACGTCTATACGTTTGCGTCGCTGTTTGCCTGGCAGGCCTTTGAGCGGTATGAGATCTGCTTTGGCGAGGACGCCTTTCTGGTAAAGGACGGCGCGGGAGGCGACAATGAATACCTGTATCCCTGCGGCTCCGAGGCCGGGAAAAAGGCGTTGATCGACGCGCTGCTGACCCGTGAGGCGCCGGTGTTCTACTCCGTTACCGACGCGGACAGGCGCTTTCTGGAGCGAACGTACCCCGGCCGGTTCTCCTTTGAGGACTGCCGCGACGAATACCCCTATCTGTACGACAAGGCGGCGCAGATCGCGCTGGAGGGGAAGGAATACAAAAGCCTGCGGCATCAGGTAAACCTGGGCCGGGCCGCCGCGCGGAACTGGTCCCTGGAGCCCCTGACCGCAGCCAACGCCGGGCGGGCCCTGGCCCTGAACCGGCGGTGGGCGGAGGAACGCGGCGTGGAGGGGCTGGCCGATACGACCGCCGCGGAGACCGCCCTGCGCCATTTTAAGGAGCTTTCCCTGTGGGGGCTGCTCTTTCAGGCGGACGGCGCGGATACCGCCTATGTGGCCGGATGCTTCATCACCCCGCAGATTTTTGATATCAGCTTCTGCAAGGTACTGGACCGGCGGTGTGACTGCTTTATCAAGTGGGCGCTGTACCGGGCCCTGCCCCCCGCGGTAACAACAGTGGATTCTGAAGACGACATGGGGATAGCCGGTCTGCGCACCCACAAGCTGCTGCGCAAGCCGAAGGAGCTGACCCGCGTCTGGAAAGGCAGCCTGAATGTATGAATGACTCCACAGCGGTAATCATAAAAAGCAGGGCGTTTACCGACCGGATGTTCCGGCGGCTGTTTCTGCCCGCGCTGATCTCCACGGCGGGCCTTGCCTTCGGCGACGTGGCCGACGCGCTGTTCGTGGGCATCCGCATCGGCAAGGTGGGACTGGCGACCATGTCGCTGGTGGCCCCGGTGTATATGCTCTTCAACGTGCTGGACGGGGGCATCGCCATCGGCGCGTCGGTGCGGTACACGCAGCTGCTGGGCAAGGGCGAGGCCAAAAAGGGCATTGCGCTCTTTTCGCAGATGCTGCTGGTGGCCGCGGCCGTCAGCGTGCTGCTGGGGGCGGCGGGCCTGATCGGCATGCCCTGGCTGCTGCGGCTGCTGGGGGCGGGTTCCCCCCACAGCGAGCTGTGGAACTACACCAAAGAGTATCTGCAGGTCATGTTCCTGGGCGCGCCGCTGACCTTTCTGTACTTTCTGCTGTACTACTGCATCCGCTGCGACGACGGGGAAAAGCTGGCCACCGTGGGCTATACGGTGGGGTATCTTACCGACGTGGCCGCCAGCGCGGTGTTCATCCTGGGCTTTCACATGGACGTGCGCGGCGCCATTTACGCCACCGTGCTGGGCAAGGCCGTGGGCGTGTGCATCTTTCTGCTGCATTTCACCCGCAAATGGGCCATTCTGCGGTTCCGCTTTGTCCGGCCGGACCGCAAAGAGATCCTCTCCACGCTGAAGACGGGCATGTCCTCCTCCTTCGGCTATATCGGCCAGTTCGCGGCGCTGCTGGTGGTCAACAACCTGCTGCTGCGTATCGGCGGCGAAAGCGCGCTGGCCCAGTTCAACGTGGTGCAGGACGTGTCCTACGTGGCGCTGGCCATTTATACGGCCATCGGCGATACGGTGCAGCCCCTCAGCGGCACCTTTTACGCGGAGCACAACCGGGAATCCGTCCGGCGCGTTATGGCCCTTGCCATTTTGATCGGGGTGGTTTCCGGCGGCGTGATCGCGCTGCTGTTCGCCCTGTTCGCCCCCGCCGTCTGCACCCTCTTCGGTCTGACGGGCGCGGCCGTTCCCGAGGGCGCCTTTGCCGTGCGGCTGTTCTGCCTGTCGGTGATCCCCGCCGGGCTCAGCCTGACCTGGAGCGCCTGCTTTCAGGCCATCGGCCGGGAAAAGATCGTTTTCGTCATCAACCAGCTGCGCACCTTCGTCTGCTTTCTGCTGTTCGCGCTGCTGCTGTCCCGCTTTGGCGTGCGGTGGTTCTGGCTGGTGTTTCTGGGGGCGGAGCTGGGCACGCTGGCCGTGTGGATCCCCCTTTGCCGCTTTCTCCGGCAGCCGGCCGCGTCCGGCAGGGTGTTCACCTACCTGCTGGATACCAACTCCAGCGATATCGCGGCGCTGCTGGAACAGTCGGAGGCCTTCTGCGAGGAAAACGGCGCCAGCATGAAGCAGACCTACCACGTTACCATGTGCGTGGAAGAGGTCTGCCAGGCCATCATCGAAAACGCCTTCCGCAAAAAGGGGGACGAGTATATCCAGCTGACCATCTGTTTTGAGGAGGACGGCACGGTGGCGCTCCACATCCGCGACAACGCCGTCGACTTCAACCCCTTCGCCATGAAAACGGGGCGGGACTATGAGGACGCGGAAAATCTGGCATCCCTGGGCATTCAGCTGGTCAAAACGAAATCCAAACGCTTTTTCTATCGCCGGTACGCCGGTTTCAACACGATGACCGTGGAGGTGTGACCCATGGATACCGGCATCCGTCCGGCGGAAGAACGGGATCTGCCCGCCCTGACGGAGATATGGAAGGTCTGCTTTCACGATCCCGAGGAGTATATCCGTTTTTTCTACCGTGAAAATTTTCCGTACCTGTCGGCGGCCGTCTATACGGAGGACGACAGGCCGGTGAGCATGCTGCATATGCTGGAGGCCTCCTTTGCCGACGGGCCCCGGCGGCTGGACGCTCGGTTCCTTTACGCAGGGGGCACGCTGCCCGCTTTTCGGGGCAGGGGGTACTACGGGGCCCTGTTCCGGTACGTGACGGCGCTGGCCGACCGGGAGGGCTTTGCGCTGTTCGGCAAGCCCGCCTCCCGGGAGTTGCTGCCCTATTATCAGGCGCTGGGCTTCCGGCAGGACGCCTGCCTCCGCCTGGTGACCATCCGCCCCGCGGAACGGCTGCCCCTGTCTTTTTCCCCTCTCACACCCCATGAATACAACCGCCTGCGGGACCTGGCCTTTGCCGGCCGCCCGTACGCGAAATGGACGGACCGCCACGTGGGGTGGTGCTTCGCGGACAACGAATGGTTCGGCGGGCAGGCGCTCTCCTTCCGGCTGGACGGGGCCGTTCACTTTCTGCTGGGGGCGCCGGAAGACGGCGCGCTGACGCTCACCGAAACGGACCTGACGCTTTCGCAGCTGCGGCGGGCGGCCGGGGCGATCTGCTCCCTGTTTGGCGCCCCCCTGCTGAAAGCGTATCTGCCCGATTTTGCCTGCCGCGAGGGGGAGGAGATCGTCTCCTCCATCGTCTATCACGCGCCGCTGCGCAATACATACGTCAATCTCACCCTGAGCTGAAAGGAGCCCGCACCATGACGCCTGAAAAAAAGAAAACAAAGCGGTACCGGGTGATCTCCCTGCGCGTAAAAACCGTGGCGGTGATCATACTGGCCGCCCTGGTCCTGTCCGCCATCTCCGTGACCATCAGCTACCGCGTGTACAGCACCACCATGGACGAGCATTACAAGGCGGTCACCACCAATCTGGCCCGGACCGCCGCCACCCAGCTGGACCCGGCGGCCCTGCTGCGCTACTACGACGAGGCGCGGCAGATCGGAACGTACGACGACGACAGATACGAAAATGACGAGGCCTACCGCGCCGATTACGACGCCAAGGCCGAAGCCATCAAGGACGAGGAGTATCAACGGATGCTGGATATCCTGTTCGATATCAAGGACAGCAACGATATCAAATACATCTATGTGCAGATCCTGGACGGGGACAAGTGCACCTATATCTTTGACGCCGACCGGGAGGACGCCTACCAGCTGGGGACGAAGCACACGATTTCGGAACCGGCCAGGCAGGTGGAGCACCCGGAAAACGGCGTTCCCACGTTCATCTCCTTTACGGAAGACGGCTGGCTGTGTACCTCCACGGTGCCGGTGCGGGACGAGGCGGGCAACCCCGTCGCCCTGGTGGGCGTGGACGTGCCGATGGACGACATCATGAAGGACCGGTCGGATTACCTGCGCAACGTGATCCTGCTGATAGAAAGCGCCGTTGTGGTGCTGAGCGCGATCATTCTTTTCGGCGTTGACAGGGCGCTGGTCCGGCCCATCAATCAGCTTTCCGCCGCGGCCCGTTCCTTTGTGGAGGACCGCAGCGGAGAACAAAAGGGCGATTCCGCCATCTCCCGTCTGCGCGTCCGCACCGGCGACGAAGTGGAGACCCTCAGCGATTCCATCAAACAGATGGAACAGGACATCAACGCCTACATCACCAACCTGACCGCCGTTACCGCCGAAAAGGAGCGCATCGGCGCGGAGCTGGACGTGGCCACCCACATTCAGTCCTCCATGCTGCCCAGCATCTTCCCCGCCTTCCCGGACCGGCCGGAATTTGATATCTACGCCATCATGGACCCCGCCAAAGAGGTGGGCGGCGACTTCTACGACTTCTTTATGGTGGATGAGCGCCACCTGGCCGTGGTGATGGCGGACGTCTCCGGCAAGGGCGTTCCGGCGGCCCTGTTCATGGTGATCGGCA